>JAQGJO010000450.1 GCA_028290595.1 Hyphomicrobiales bacterium
AGTAGTCGCGGATCTTCTCGAAGTCGCGCTCGCTGATGCCGCCGCGGCGGATCGAGGAGGAGGCGATGCTGGTCTGCTCGGCCAGAATACGGGTGGCGAGCTGTTCGGCCGACATTTCGCAGGAGAAGAAGCCGACGATGCCGCCATTGACCGATTTCATGGTGCCGTCGGCCTGAACCTCGGCGCGATGCGCCTTGGCGACGTTGTAGGCGATGTTGGAGGCGAGCTCGGACTTGCCCATTCCGGGACCGCCGGCGATGAAGATCAGATCGGACGATTGCAGGCCGCCCATCTTGATGTCGAGATCGCGCAGGCCGGTGGCGATGCCGCTCAATTTACCGTCGCGCTGAAATGCCTTGGCGGCCATGTCGACCGCGATGGTGAGGGCCTGCGAAAAGCGCTGGAAGCCGCCGTCATAGCGGCCGGATTCGGCCAGTTCGTACAGCCTGCGCTCGGCGTCCTCGATCTGCGCGCGCGGCGCAAAATCCACCGGCGCGTCGAATGCGACATTGACCATGTCCTCGCCGATCCGGATCAGGTCGCGGCGCAACGCCAGCTCATAGACCGTGCGCCCGTAATCCTGGGCATTGATGATGGTGGTGGCTTCGGCGGCGAGGCGGGCGAGGTATTGGCCGACCGTCATGCCGCCGATGTCGGTTTCGGCCGGGACGAAGGTCTTCAGCGTCACCGGGGTGGCGACTTTGCCCATCCGAATCAGGCTGCCGGCGGTCTCATAGATGGTCTGGTGGATCGGCTCGAAATAGTGCTTCGGCTCCAGAAAATCCGAAACCCGGTAGAACGCGTCATTGTTGACCAGGATCGCGCCCAGCAGGCTCTGTTCCGCCTCGATATTGTGCGGTGCGCTCCGATAGGCCGGAGTTCCCGGATCGGGGGCGAGCTTCAGAACGTTCGAATCAAATGGGGCCATGGTGCTGGAGTGTTCTTCTGATCTTGTCGGGAGCGGGGCGGGGATAGAGCGCCACTCCCGGTCACAGCGAAAGAGCGCACATGCCTTATGCCCGATTCACACAATCGAATGTGTGAATCCTCTGGGCGCCATGGTTTGGCGCTTGACGGCTTTTGCGGCGACGCCGGGGCTGTCTTTCGATGAAAAGGAAATTTTGGCGCCGACTGAACCTTGATCCCGCGTCGGGACACTCATCCCCAAGGGTGACGCGCGTTCCGAACCGATCTCGGCCCTGACTTACATCAGGAGGAGATAGATCAGCGCGATCAGGGCAGAACCCACGCCGGTAGCGATCAAGGCGTAGTCGGTCCTGAGGTCGGCCTGCGGATCGAACGAGGAATGTGAGGTTTTCTGGGCCATTTCGGAGCTTTAGGCCAGAAGGCGCGGGAGTCCTGTGAAGCAGATCACACCGGGTAAATTTCTTTAACTTTTGGGTCGCCCCGGAACGGGTTGGCGATCCCGGGATTGGTAACGACGGCGTTTTGGTCAGAACAGGTGCAAGGAACAGGCAATGGGCCGGCAACTTCAATCATGGCGATCGGGCGAGGGCCAGAAATTATGGCTGTCGATGCTGGTCGACGCCATGGAAGAAGCCGCCCGTCCGGAGTTCCGCAACTTGGCCTGCGATCCCGTTACGTTGAAAGCCGTGAGCGCGCAGCTTGCGTGTCCGGCGTCGCCTTACGGGCGCGGTGCATCGCCCTACAGCCTGCGCAACTGAAATCCGGAATCCAACCTTCGGCCTATTCGCCGGCTATTTGCAGCCGCGGCCGACGGCCGCGCTCGATGCCCCGCAATTTCGCTTCTTCGTGGCCGATGTAATCCCGGGTCAGCGGCACCACGCCCTGGCGTTTGGTCAGCTGGATCTGGAAATTCATCATGTTCTGCTTGCGGAACGCCATCTCGGAGACCGCCAGGTAGAATTCCCACATCCGGGCAAAGCGCTCGTCATAGAGCCGCACCGCTTCTTCGCGCCGCGCCATGAAGCGCTCGCGCCACGCCTTCAGCGTTTCGGCGTAATGCAGCCGCAGGATCTCGACGTCGCACACCAGCAGCCCGGCGCGCTCGATCGCCGGCATCACTTCGGAAAGGGCCGGGATGTAGCCGCCCGGAAAAATGTATTTCGAAATCCAGGGATTGGTCACGTCGGGACCGTTGGAACGGCCGATCGAATGCAGCACCATGACGCCGTCGTCGCTGAGCAGCTCGGCGCAGCGCCTGAAATAGGTCTCGTAAAAGTCGACACCGACATGCTCGAACATGCCGACCGAGACGATGCGGTCGAAGGGCCCTGGAATATCGCGATAGTCTTCCAGGAAGAATTTTGCCGATGACGCCAGGTTCTTTTCGGCCGCGCGGGCGTTCGCCACCTGCAATTGTTCGGTCGACAGCGTCACGCCGGTGACATTGGCTTCCGCCATCTCGGCCAGATACAGACCAAGGCCGCCCCAGCCGGAACCGATGTCGAGCACGCGGTCGCCGGGCGCGATCAGCAGTTTGGCGGCGAGATGGCGTTTCTTGGCGAGCTGCGCATCGTCGAGCGTGGCGTCGGGCGTTTCGAAATAGGCGCAGCTGTATTGCTTGTCAGCATCGAGGAACAGCGAATAGATCCGCCCGTCGAGATCGTAGTGATGCGCAACATTGTCTTTGGCGCGGCCGCGCGGGTTGAATTGCCCTGCATGCCTGACAAGGTAGCGCAGCCACCATTGCAGCCTGGCCCAGCGCGGCAGGATTTCGGGTTGGT
>JAQGJO010000516.1 GCA_028290595.1 Hyphomicrobiales bacterium
GGACGGCGCGGAAGAGTTTTTTTTGAGTAAGAATGTTCCTTTCAAATCGCTTTACCAAGCGTCGGAGTTCCTCGCACGCTCGTAAGCATTTTTAACTGACGCGGCCAGAGACTGGCTCCAGCGATAAAAATACTGGCAATCGCGGCCAATCGATCTGGAGCGCGTCATGAATCTCGAAGCTATTTCCATCGGCGAAAATGCGCCGCACGACGTCAATGTCGTGATCGAAGTTCCCGTCGGCGGCGAGCCGATCAAGTATGAAATGGACAAGGCCTCCGGCGCTTTGTTCGTCGACCGGTTTCTCTATACGCCGATGCGTTATCCGGGAAATTACGGCTTTATTCCCCACACGCTCTCCGACGACGGCGACCCCTGCGATGTCATTGTTGCCAATTCCCGCGCGATCATGCCGGGCGCGGTGATGAGCTGCCGCGTCATCGGCGTGCTGCTGATGGACGACGAGGCCGGCGGCGACGAAAAGATTCTCGCGGTTCCCTCAAGCAAACTGTCACGCCGCTTCGAGGGCGTGAACAATTATACCGACCTGCCGGAAATCACCCTGCAGCAGATCGAGCATTTCTTTCAGCACTACAAGGATCTGGAGCCCGGCAAATGGGTGAAGATCGTGCGCTGGGGCGATGCCGAAGAAGCCCGCGCGATCGTCTCCGGCTCGGTCCTGCGCGCCCGCGCAAAAACGCTGCGCAGGGTGGCGTAAAAAGCACTCAGAAATGCCAACAGCGCGCCGGAGACCGGACGCGCTGTTGCGAGAATTTTCAGCGGGCAGAGGCCGCGAGGCCCTGCCTTTGTTATTAAGCGATGGCGTCTGCAATCCACTTGGACAGCACGCCCTTGGGCGAAGCGCCAACCTTCTGAGAGGCGAGCTTGCCGTCCTTGAACAGCATCAGGGTCGGGATCGAGCGGATGCCCATCTTGCCCGGGACGCCCGGGTTTTCATCGACGTTCATCTTGACGATCTTGACCTTGCCGGCCATTTCGCCGGCGATTTCTTCCAGCGAAGGTCCGATCATTTTGCACGGACCGCACCATTCGGCCCAAAAATCGACGACGACTGGCTCGCTCGACTTCAAGACGTCGGCTTCGAAGCTGGCGTCGGTCACTTTTTCGGTAGCCATTGGTAATTCCTCACAATTCGGGGCGAGATGATTCCCCCATTCGGCCCTCAACGTATGAATGCGGCCCCTGCCCGTCAAGAACCGCCGCCGATCACGATTGCGTAGCCAGAGCATTTTCGAGCGAAGTGGAGGCCGGTTCGCGTGAAGAAAATGCTCCTTTTTATAGATCAGACGCGTCTTTTCGATCCATTTGGATCGAAAAACGCTATGTCCCCAGGATTCGCTCCAGCGCCGCCGTGAGCATGCCATTGGGAAGCTCGACCGCCGTGGCATTGGCGGTCCAGACGATGAACGGCCGCACTGTTTTGCCGGGATAAAGCGGCTCGACCGCCGCCCGGTAGAGCGCCATTTGGGCAATATAGGCGGCCGGAGCTACCTCCGCCGGCCGTGGCGTCCCGGTCTTGAAATCAGCCAGGAGAACATCGTTCTCCCGAACCGCCAGCCGGTCGATGCGGCCGGCGATTTCCAGCGGCATTCCGCCAGGACCGGCGATTTTGCCGGCAATGGCGATTTCGGCGCGAGAACCAGGCCCGAACAAGGCCGCAACGGCGGGCGCGGCCAAAAGCGCCAACGCCTGTGCCAGGACGCTCGTGCGCTCCGCCTCGCTCAACGCCCCGCCGCGAGCCGCCAGATAGCGGGTGGCAGCGGCGGCGCGGTCCTCTGGCGGCACATCCGGCAGATATTGCAGTAGGGCATGCATGAGCGAGCCGATCACCAGGCCGCTCGTAACGCCGGCGGTGTTGGCGCGAGCATCGAGCTGATCGGCGGCGGCAAGCGCAGTGGACGGACTGAGCGGCGGCGCCGGCTGGGCCTCGCGTGGCGCCGGATGCCACAGCCAGTGATCGGCCGCTGGCTTTGCCGGCGGAGGAGCCGCCGGTCTGCCCTCGGCGCCGGCGGTGGCGGCGGTCCCGATACGCAGAACGGTCTGGCTTGCATCCCAGAAAGCCGGCACGCTTTGCATCCGCTCTTCCAGCGCCGAGCGGACGATATTGTACCAACAGCTAACATGCGGTTCGGTCTTGCCGCGAAAGCCGCAGATATAAAGCCGCTCTTCGGCACGGGTCATCGCCACGTAAAGCAGGCGGCGGTGCTCGCGATCCTGATCGACGCGTGCGCGCTCGATCGCCTCGTTGACGGGCGGCGGATCCTCCCTTTTGGCCTTGCGCCAGACCGGTACTTCAAGGCCATCGTCGTCGAGCAGAACAATATTGGGATCGTAGCGGCCGATGGCCGCGCCTGTCGTGTCGGGCAGAAAGACGATCTTGCCTTCGAGGCCTTTGGCGGCATGGACGGTCATGACGCGCACCACCTCGCCGGCTGCTTCCAGATCGCGCTTCACCGAAGCCTCGGTGGCGCTGAGAATATGCAGGAAGGCTGTGAGCGACGGCGGCTGCAATTGCTCATGCTGAAGCGCGCGGTTGAGAAATTCGTCGATGGCGTCGTTGGCTTCCACACCGAGACGTTTGAGCAAAGCGTAGCGGCCGCGCTCGACGCCGAGCAGATGGGCATAAAAGCCGAATGGCGTGAGGCGCGCGGCAAGCTTGCGCCAGGTGTCGATGCGCGCAGCAGCCTGCACATGCTGCGGCGCCTGCGAAGCGCAGAGAGCTTCGTAGAGGCTGCCGGCGCGTTTCGGCGCCATGGCGAGCAGGTCGTCGTCGGTCAAACCGATGAGCGGCGATTTGAGCACGCAGGCAAGCGACAGATCATCCTGCGGCAACAGCGCCGTTCGTCCCGCCGCCATCAGATCCATGACGGCGATGTGGTCGGTCAGCGACAGCACGTCGGCGCCGGCCACCGGGACACCAGCCGATTTGAGGGCGCGAATGATGGCGTTGAAGAAGCGGCTGCGCTTGCGCACCAGAATGATCACATCGCCCGCCGTCACCGGCCGCGGCGCGCCGTCCTTGCCATGGACGAACTGGCCGGAGCCCGGCTTCAACCAGTCGCGAATAACCCGCGCGATGTTCTGCGCCAGGCGGACCTCCGGCGCATTCTCGCCGATGGTGTCGACCGGCAGCAGCCAGGATTCGATTGTCTCTGTTGCGAGCGGCGCTTCGAGATCCCAGATTTCAACGAGGCCCGGCAGAAAGCCCTTGTTGGCTTCGTGGCGCATCCAGTGCTCGCCCGCCGAGACGACACCAACGAAATTATCGCTCGCCTGAAACGTGGCATCGACCTGATCGAGCACCATCTTCGCCGAGCGATAGGACCGCGTCAGCTCGACCGATTTGAAGTGGTCGGCGCCGCCCGCCTTTTTCTCGAAATAACGGCGCATCTGCACGAACAGGTCGGGACGCGCGCCCTGAAAGGAATAGATCGACTGTTTTTCATCACCGACGGCGAAGATGGTGCGCCGTAGACCTTCGCGCGCGCCAAGGCCGGCAAAGAATTCACCGGTCAGATTTTCGAGAATCTTCCATTGATCGGGCGAGGTGTCCTGCGCTTCGTCGACGAGAATATGATCGATGCCGCTGTCGAGCTTGTACAGCACCCAGGAGGCGTCGGAGCGGCCGAGCAAAGTGACGGTGCGCTCGATGAGATCGTTGAAATCGAGCAGCCCTTGCGAGGTCTTGAGCTGAGCATAGCGCTTGAAGATCGCCTCGACGAGTTCGAACAGAGCGATGGAGCGGGCAATGCAGGTTGCCGCTTTTCGCTTTTCCAGAAGCGTTGTGATGCGGATCCGCTCGTTCTCCAGAGCGCTTGTAATGTCGGCCGGTGTTTTGGCGGTGACAAGGCGTTTACGTGGTTCTCCCGCATCCGTTAGGAATATCTCTCGAACAAACGCAAGCCTGGCTGGCATATTACCAGTCTGCGCGAACGCCAGCATGCGCTCAGCCTGGTCGCGATCGGTCTTGCCCTGGCCGGCCAACACCGAAGCCATGGCGCGCCAGTCATCGGGAGAAAGCCCACCATCAACAATCTCTGCCTCGATCCCAGCCAAGGTGTCGTCCGCTGCAAGACCGAACCGAACCGCCAGACGGCGCTCGAAGCCGCCACCGCGCCGATCGCCCATGGCGTCGGCGATCTTGGCGCGCATGGCGAGCGCGCCGCGCAACAATTCGTCGAACCGGTCCTGGGTGGTAAGGGACGCGACAAGCTGCAAGGCGACGCCCGGCGGCGAGGCGGGATTTGCAATCGCCAGGGCGAGCACATCTTCTCTCGCGCGCTGCAGCAGGGTCTGCTGTTCGTCGCCCTCGGCAACCGAAAAGCCAGCCGCAATATTCGCCTCAAAGGGAAACATATGCAGCAGGCGTTCGCAGAAGGCGTGAATGGTCTGGATTTTCAGACCACCAGGCGTCTCGATCGTCTGCGCAAACAGGGTGCGGGCGAAATTGAGGTCCTCATAATCGTGACCGGCAATCTCGCGCACGGCTTCGCGCAAAGCTTCATCTTCAATCGACGTCCATTGCGACAACGTATCGAAGACGCGGCGCGCCATATTCGCGGCTGCCGCCTTGGTGAAGGTGAGGCAAAGGATCTTGCCGGGCGCCACACGGTTGAGCAGCAGGCGGATGACGCGATGGGCGAGAACATGCGTCTTGCCCGAGCCGGCATTGGCCGACACCCAGGACGAATAGCTCGGGTTGGACGCGAGATTCTGCTCGCGTGACGATCTGGGTTTTGGCGGCTGCGCGAAGAGATCGGTCATTCCTCCTCCCCCTCGGCGCCGAGCGACCATTCGTTGACCCGCGCCAGATGATCGTAAGCGCCGAAACGGTTGACGAACTGCGGATAGGGCCGCGACAGATACGGCGTTTCGAGCCGGTTGAATTCCTCCAGCATGTCGATGAGACCGGTGTAATGTTCGGCGATCAGGCTTTCGAGCGTCTTGTCGTCCTTGCCCTTGCCGGCGCGCCTTTCATCGCCGGCGTTGCTGCTGCCGATTTTCACATAGAGCGCATCGAGCACCTTCGCGCCATGCGGCGCAACGAAGCCGCCCTTCTCCAGCATCGCCGCTTCCAGCGTTACCTGAACTGAGAAGCCGGCGGCAATGGTGGGATGGGTCGGCAATTGACCGGTCTTGAAATCGACGATGCGATAGCCGCCTTCGATTTCCTCGATCCGGTCGGCCTCGGCGCTCAAGACGAATTCAGAGCCATCGGAGAGCTTGATCGGCAGCTTGCCTTTTTCCTCGACGAGCAGACGAACGATCGATGAGCGCCCTCTCGCATCCCATTCGATATAGGCAAGCAGCGCCGCCTCGATGCGCGGCCAGCGGAACCCCATGAAGCCTGGGTCCTGCATCAGATCGGCGAATTCGTGACGCGCAATCTCAATGATACGGTCGGCCGCGTGTGGTGGCAGAACCGGGCCGGGAAATTCCCTTTGAAACTGCGACAGCACGCGATGGGTCAACGTACCGGTCTGCCGCGGCCCGTCGTCTTCATCGGCCTCGTCCAGCGGTTTGAGCTCGAGAATGAATTCCGCATAGATCGAATAGGGATCGCGGCGCATCGTCTCGATGCGGGTGACGCTGAGACGTTTCGGCCGCAGCTCGATTGGCGGACAAGGCTTCGGCTGTTCGATCGGCTGGGGCTTTAACGGCGGTTCATCAAGCGCCCGGGCAAAGTGTACCAGTTCGTCGCCGCGCGCCCTGCAGTCGGCCCACGCAGATGCGCCGGCCAGGGCTTCCATGCGTTGCAGAAAGCGCGAGGCGATGACAGGAGATCCGCCGCGCTTGGCGGCGCGCGACAGAAACACCTCCGGCGCGCCGATCGCCATTTCAAAATCATGCGCGGTCTGGCCAATGCGCCGCTCCGGCGCGGTCAAACCCAATTGCTCGCGCATCGGCCGGTTGAGAAAGGCATCGGTGCGCGCCTGCGGCGGCCACACCGCCTCGTCGAGGCCGGCGATGAACATGGTGTCGGCGGAGATGAGACGGGCTTCGAGCAGGCCCAGAATCTTCAGGCGCGGATGCGCCTGACGCGGACCGCGGACGATGGCCTCGCGCGCCAGGCGATCGAACAGGGCCGTATAGTCATCAAAAGTAAAATCGAGTTCGACAGGCAGGGCCGCCGCCATGTCTTCGAACAATTGCAGCAGCGTTTCGCCATCGTCGCCGATGAAGGGCGCGGCATCTGGCTCGACACGCAGCAGTTCAAACGAACGGTGATGCGCTTTGGCCCAGTCGCCGATACGCGCTTTGCCGGCAATCGCATGCAAAGGCGCGAACGTCTCGCGCAGGCGCTGCAGCAACATCGTTACTTGCGCCCAGCGTTCGTCGCTGATCGCCTTGATGGCGCGGTGGGCATGATAATCCGACGCCGCATTGCGGGCTGCCTGCAGGATCTCGTCGACCTTGCCAATCTCGAAGGCCTGGCCGCGCAGAACGCCGATCTCGGCATCGTCGGCCACCCGGCGCAGATCACCTGCCGGCAACGACAGTCGTGTCAGCGGATGCGCCAGCAGGGAGATCCAGTCGGTCGACAATGGCGCGGGCGTAGCGCAGGCGAGCAGCAGGCGCGCCAGAACGCCGTGCGGCATGCTGGCCAAAGGATCGCCGCCGGAATCGTCGACCTCGATATTCCAGCGGGCGAGTTCGGCGCGGACGCGCTGGGCGATCG
>JAQGJO010000521.1 GCA_028290595.1 Hyphomicrobiales bacterium
TGGACAGCCGCTCGGTCGCCGACCTGCAGACGTTCGTGCGCACCGAAATCGCCCGCTGGGGCGATGTCGTCCGCAAGGCCGGGATCGAAGGCACGTTCTAGCCTTAGAACTCCAGCAGCGTGGTAAAACCGCCGTAAATCATGCGTTTGCCGTCGAACGGGGGACTGCTCATGCCGTCCTTGAGGCGCGGATCGGCCATGACCTTGGCGTTAATGGCGTCGCGTTTTTCGCGGGCTTCATAGGTGATCCACGAAAACACGACGATTTCGTCCTCCTTCGCCTGCACCGCGCGGGGAAACGAGGTCACTTCGCCATAGGGCACGTCGTCGGCGACGCATTCCATATATTTGAGCGCACCGTGCTCCATCCAGACCTCGCCGGCGAGCGTCGCCAGCTTCTTGTAGGCCTCGATATTCTGCTTCGGCACCGCCACCACAAATCCGTCGACATAGGTCATGGGAGTCTCCCTCTCTGTCCAAGACGGTTACAGCTCGACGATCAAGCTTATCGCAATCCGACACGCCGCCGGCTTTTTTCTCCCGGCTGCGCCGCAAGGCACACCGGTGTACCGCGCCGGCCGGCGGCGCGCCTCCGCAAAGGCACGGAAGCAAACATTCGGGATCAGGTTTTGCTAACCCAATCCATCAACCAATCCGCCGGAATCCTACTTTACGCCGCGCGTGGAAACAGCGATGCTTGCGTTGGATGCGGCCGTATTTAAGGCAGTCCGCGCGCGTCCTGCGCGGCGATCGTAGAGCTCGGGGGTTTGCATTATGCGTAATTCAGCACGTTATTTCGGATTTGCACTGACTCTTGTCTGCGGCCTCTTCGCCGCCAATCGCGCCGCGGAAGCCGCGGTGCGCATCAGCATCGATCTGTCGTCGCAACGGATGAACGTCACCAGCGGTTCCGGTGCAAGCTACAATTGGGCCGTGTCGACGGCACGTTCCGGCTACAGCACGCCGCGCGGCTCGTTCCGCCCCTACAGCCTGCAGCGCATGCATTATTCGCGCAAGTATCACAACTCGCCGATGCCGCATTCGATCTTCTTCCTCGGCGGCTATGCCATTCACGGCACCGGTTCGGTCGCCCAGCTCGGCCGTCCGGCCTCGCATGGCTGCATCCGCCTGGCGCCCGGCAATGCCGCGCAGCTCTTCTCCATGGTCCAGCGTGAAGGCGCCGCCATCTCGATCTCCGGCTCGCCTCCGGGCGGCTCGCTATATGCCAAGGCCGGCGGCAAGAAGAAGACCTATCTCGCGTCCAACACACGCAAGAAGCACAAGACCTACCTCGCTTCGCGTCGGCACAACGCCAATCCGATGGCCTACGCGCCGATCAAGCGCGCACCGTCGGTGAAGACCTGGCAGCAGAATCCGCTGTGGTAGAATAGCGCTGCGGCGCAGCGCCTTCTTCCTTCTCCCGCTTCCCGGGAGAAGGTGGCCCTCGCATCGCGAGGGTCGGATGAGGGCTGACGCTGCGGCCTACTCGCCAAACACGATGGTCTTGCGGCCGTTGACCAGCACGCGGTCTTCCAGGTGCGAACGCAGCGCTCGCGACAGCACGCGCCGTTCGATGTCGCGGCCCTTGCGCACTAGATCGTCGGGCGTGTCGCGATGGGTGATGCGCTCGACGTCCTGCTCGATGATCGGGCCTTCGTCGAGATCTGCGGTGACGTAATGCGCCGTCGCGCCGATCAGCTTCACGCCGCGCGTATGCGCCTGCGTATAGGGGCTCGCGCCCTTGAAGCCCGGCAGGAACGAGTGATGGATGTTGATGCAGCGGCCTGACAGTTTCGCCGACAGGCCGTCGGAGAGAATCTGCATATAGCGCGCCAGCACGACGACATCGGTCTTGGTTTCGCGGATCAGATCCCAGACCTGGGCTTCCTGCTCCATCTTCGTCTGCTTGGTAACGGGCAGATGGTGGAACGGAGCGCCGGCGAAATCGATGTGCTCAAAGCTCTCAAGCGGATGGTTGGAGACGATGGCGGTCAGCTCCATCGGCAGTTCGCCGATACGCCAGCGGTAGAGAATGTCGACGAGGCAATGGTCGAACTTCGACACCAGGATCATGACGCGCTTGTTCTCGCGCTGATCGCGCAGGGTCCAGCTCATCGTATAACGCTCGGCCGAGAGCTTGAAGCCGTCGCGCAATTTGGCCAGCGCCCCGTCTCGCCCTCCGTCCTGGCCCTCAAAGACGACGCGCATGAAGAAAATACCGGTACCGACGTCGTAAAACTGCTGCGCATCGAGAATGTTGCAACCGCCGTCGAACAGGAAGCTGGAAACCGCCGCAACGATGCCGGGCTTGTCGGCACACGAGAGTGTCAGCACATAATGCGCATCGGTCATTCGATCGGCCTTTAATCTCGATGGCTGCTTGCGAGATAGGGTTTGCGGGTCAGACTTCGCAAGTCAGGCGTTGGAACGCGCGTTGTTTTACACAGTTCACCGGTTTCACTCAACCGTGCTTAAATGCGCGGATATGCTTGTTGTTACGTGTGATTTGGCCCAATGTTAGCGCGGGCTTGAGCCCACACGCTGGGCAAATTTGATTGGCGCAGATTGATTGGCGAAGGTTTGGCTAAAACATTTGATCTTCTGATTGTCGGCGGCGGTGTTAACGGATGTGGCATTGCGCGCGATGCGGCGGGCCGCGGCCTCGATGTCTGCCTCATCGAGATGAACGATCTCGCCAGCGCCACGTCCTCGGCCTCGACCAAGCTCATCCACGGCGGTCTGCGCTATCTGGAAACGTATGAATTTGCTTTGGTGCGCGAGGCCTTGGCCGAGCGCGAAGTCATGCTGACGATCGCGCCGCATCTGGTGCGGCCGTTGCGGTTCGTTCTGCCGGTGCTGCCCGGCATGCGCCCGGCCTGGCTGTTGCGCCTGGGCCTGCTGCTCTACGATTATCTCTACTGGCGGCGAACGCTGCCCGGAACCGCGACGCTCGATCTGCGCCAAGCGGCTGCTGGCAAACCCCTGCGCGAAACCATGACGCGCGGTTTCGAATATTCCGATTGCCGCGTCGATGACGCAAGGCTTGTCGTCCTCAATGCCCGCGACGCCGCCGACCGCCGCGCCGCGATCCGTCCCCGGACGAAACTGCTCGACGCGAAACGGCAGGCAGGCCTATGGCGCGCCCGCGTCGAGACGCAGCAGGGTGAGATCGAGGAGATTGCCGCCCGCGCCCTCGTCAATGCCGCAGGTCCCTGGGCGGGCAGCTTGCTGCACAGCGTCGAGGGCGTCGACCAGTCCGCCAAAATCCGCCTCGACCAGGGCAGCCACATTGTCGTGCGCCGGATGTTCGAGGGCGAGCAGGCCTATATCTTCCAGACCGGCGACGGCCGCATCGTCTTCGCCATTCCCTACGAGGGCGATTTCACCCTGATCGGCACCACCGACAGGGAATACCGTGCCGATCCTGCGAACGTCCATGCCGACGAGGACGACATCGCCTACCTGATCGATGCTGCCAATCTCTATTTCAAGCAGCAGCTTCGCCGCGAGGATGTGGTCTGGACCTATGCCGGCGTCCGCGCCTTGCTCGACGACGGCGCGACCGCCGCGCGGGCGACGCGGGAATACAAGCTCGTGCTCGAGGCGACCAAAGACGGACTGCCTTTGCTCTATGTCTTCGGCGGCAAGATCACCGCCTACCGTCATCTCGCCGAAAAGGCGCTCGAGCAATTGCAGCCGTTCTTTCCGCGCATGCGCCGCGGCCCCTGGAGCGCCGACGAACCGCTGCCGGGCGGCGATCTCGCGGCGGGCGGTCTCGTTGCTCTGGAAGCGGAGCTGGCTGTGCGCTTTCCCTGGCTCAAGTCCACACTCGTTGCCCGCCTGGCGCGCAGCTACGGCACCAGGGCCTGGCGGCTGCTTGGCGATGCCGCCGACATCGCAGCCCTCGGCCGCCACTTTGGCGGTGGTCTCTATGAGTTGGAGGTCGGCTGGCTGATGCGCGAGGAATGGGCGCAGACGGCGGAGGACGTGCTCTGGCGGCGCACCAAGCTCGGCCTGCGTCTGAGCCCGCAGGAAGTCCAAAACCTTGAACTGTTTATGACCTCGAAATATTCATGAAGCCCAAATAGATGAAGCCCTCCGGCTGGGGAACCGGAGGGCCCATTTCGGGCCAGCGGGGACGGAAGGTTCCCGCCGTTTCTAGGCCGAAATCAGTAGCAGACGCGGATACGGCGAAAGCCGATGACGTCGCCGAAGCGGTTGTAGACGGGCCGGCGTTGCAGTTCGCAGCCACCGCCGTAGATGGGGGCGGCATAGGTCGGCTGCGAAGAGGCGATGGCGCCACCGATGATGGCCGCACCAAGCAGCCCGGCACCAATACCGTAGCCGTAGCCATGGCCGTGCCAGCCGGCCGCAGCCGGGGTAGCGGAAACGGCGAAGGAGGCAGCAATCGCCAGGGCGCCGATGGAAGCGGTCAGGGTCGTCTTCGAAAACTTGGTCATGTGTCTCTCCTTTCGAATGTCTGGCCGGTGAACTCTCTCACCGGCATGATGTGTTTCTA
>JAQGJO010000537.1 GCA_028290595.1 Hyphomicrobiales bacterium
CGCGCATAAGTGTCATAGCCGCCGCCGGCCGACGAGCCGACAATGATCTGGATGGTCTTGCCGTGATAGAAGGCTTCGATCTCCTTATCGGCAGCATTCTGGGCCTGGACCGGTCCGATGCAGGACAAGACGCAAGGCGCCAGCGCCAATGCTGCCGGGATCAGACGACGCGTGATTTGCAACATGAATAACAGGCTCCGTTTTCAAAGAATGTGATGCAGGTGCTCAATCCTGCGGCTTGATCTTTCCGGCGGCAGCAAGATGCCGGTAGGTTTCGGTGTGTGCGGCGACGATCTGCATCAGCGCGTCAGGGCTGCCTGGCAGCGGCTCGACGCCGGCGCGCAGCAGAAATTCCTTTGTCGCCGGCCGTTGCGCGACGTCGACAAACCATTTCGTCAGCTTTTCGCGCACGGTTGCCGGCGTACCGGCCGGCGCGAAAATGCCGAACCAGGCGCCAAGTTCATAATTGGTGACGCCTGCCTCTTGCATGGTCGGCAGATCGGGTGCGGCCTCAAGACGGCTGCGCGCGGTGACGCCGAGCAGGCGGATCTGTCCGCGCCGCGCCGGGCCAAGCCCGGTGACCGCATCGATGAAGAAGAAGTCGATCTCGCCGCCGGTCAGATCGGTCAGCGCTTGCGGCGCGGAGCGATAGGGCACGCGGATCGCCGTCGTTCCGGTCAGATCGAGATAGAGTTCGGCGGCGGCAAGCGCCGTCGATGTCGGCGCGCCGTAACGCGCCTTGCCGTCCTTCTGCTTGAGGAGGGCAGTCAGCTCGGCAACATTGCGGACCGGGCTGTCGCCTTTGACAGCAAGCGCAATGCCCGCCTGCGCGACGCTGGCGATAGGCGCGAAATCCTCGAGCTTGAAGCCGACATCCCTGAACAGGAAGAAATTGCCGGTCAGCGAATTACTGGTAGAAAACAACAGCGCATGCCCGTCGCCGCGCGCGCTGGCCACGGCCTGCGTGGCGAGATTGCCGCCGGCGCCGCCCTTGTTTTCGACAATCATGGGCTGGCCGGAGAGCTTGCCCACTTCCTCGGCAAAGTAGCGACAGATCACATCGGAGCCGGAGCCGGCCGGCTGGCCGACGAAGATGTGAACGGGCCGCACCGGAAATTCCTGCGCCCGCGCAAATCGGGGCAACACCGCGCTACCAGCCGCAAGTGACAGCGCTGCAATAGCCATGGTGCGGCGGTCGATTTCCGGCAAGTTTCACTCCCAAATATTTTTGTCGCTCGATCTTATAACCGATCGTTTCACAGCGCCAAGCGCTGGCCGCGCTTTTCTTTGTCACCTCAGGGAGACTGTCATCCCCGACGCCGGTAGCGGGCGACCGGGGATGATACCTAGGCCTGGCCGACGCTTACGCCGCGACAGGCGGTGCGCTGCCTTCAACCTGCACGCGGAAGCCGGACCGGACATTCGGCCAGTAATCCCAGATTGCCTTGTGGTGCGCGCAGCGATTGTCCCAGAACGCGATCGAGTGCTCACGCCAGCGGAAACGGCAGGTCCATTCCGGCTTGTTGCAGTGGTCGACGAGGAACTGCAGGATGCGTTCGCCTTCCAGCCGCGGCAGCTCGTTGATGTGCGAGGTGAAATCGGTGTTGACGTAGATCACTTCGCGGCCGGTGACCGGATGCCTGGTGATGACGGGATGCACGCTGACCGGCGTGCCGGGGCCGAAAATGCGAGTGCCGTCGTGCGTCGCCGTCAGGCCCTTCAGATAGACTTTCATGGCCGGCGACAGCGCCTCATAGGCGGCATACATGCTGGCAAACATGGTGTCGCCGCCGCCATCCGGCGGCACGGTGTGATTATAGAGCATGCTGCCGAGCGGCGGGATCGGCGCGCATGACTGGTCGGAATGAAAATTCTCGCCGGAGATCTGCTTGGATGTTTCATCGTAGTGAAACTTCCGCACCTGCGGATTGTCAGTCCCCTTGCTGATCGTCGATGCGCCGACGTGCTTGCCGAGCGAACCGAAATAGCTGGCAACACGAATCTGATCGTCGAAGCTGATCTTCTGGTCGCGAAAGAAAATCACCTGAAAGCGGGCGAAGGCATCGTGCAGCTCTTCGACCTGCTTGTTGCTCAACGGCGCGGTCAGATCGATCCCGCCGATTTCGGCACCGATATGCGGACTGGCAGGCGTCGCGGTGATCGTCTCATAGGCAACGCCTGCGCCATGGGATGCGATCTTGGCGATCTGCGGAAGATGGGCTGTTCCACTCATAGATATGCTCCTCTCAGTTTTCGAAATTATTTTCGGGTTTCGTAGATGCGCTGCATGAGGCGTTTCAGGCTCGCCTGCTCGGCGCGCGCGAGCATGCGCAGCATGTTGGCGTTGACCCTCTCGATGCGCCGCGACAGATCCTTTTGAAACGACAGCCCGGCCGGCGACAGAACCAGCCGCCTTTGCGCATGCTCCTGCGGACTCAGCCAGCCCGCCGCCAGCAGTTTGGCCGCGACCGCGAATGCCGAACCGCGATTGACATCGAGAAGCTTCGGCAGGTCTTTCACCGCGATCGTTTCAAACGAGCGGATCAGATTGATCGCGCCGGATTCGATCGCCGTGATGTCCAGCACGCCGCATTCGATGGCGAAGAGTTCGACGGATATCTGCCGCGCCCGGCGCATCAGCATGACGGGATCGAGGCGGCCGTCGAGCACGTCGATGACGGCGGGGTTCTGCTTGATCGTTCCATTGGCGGAATGGGCGAGGACGAGCTTGGTGAAGATGCGCATGAACTGCACCCTGTCGCGCTCGGAAAGACCAGAAAGGAAGGATTGCTCGACGCCGTCCATGACCCGGCGCAGGCGCGTGACCGCGGCCTTTCCCGCGTTCGTCAAGGCATACATCCGGCGCCGGCGATCGACGGGGGGAACGTGAACCGCGACAAGGCCGTCGCGCCGCAGACGGCCGATCTCCTTGGCGAAGCTGACCGGGTCGAGCGCCGCCAGCTCACGCAGTCTGTCGCTATCGCAGCGGCCTTTCGCCAGCACACGCAGCAACAGGCTGCCGGCCGCACTCACGGGCAGATTGCGGGCAAGATCATCATAGATGTCGAGCGCGATGCGCCGCAGCCGGCGCAGCAGCGGGCCAAGACCAAGCTGGGGCGTTGCCAGCGGCGGCGGTGCCTTGCTGCGCTTCGCCCGCGACCCGGCTGAGTCCGGCCCGGCGACTGATGGCGTCGGATCAATGGCTTTGGCCAGCCCATGCTCGTCTGCATTCAGCCGCATCTGTCAGAATCCATATCCGGCAAAATCGCCCGGCAAAACAGCACACTGCCGCACTGCAACCAGCATTTTCGAAAAATGTTGGATTGCTAAGGCAAGTCTAACGCATTCCCGGACCAAATATCAAGCCTATGATCAAACCAGAATGGCTCCACAATGGGCATTATTTGCAAATAATATTAGCTTTCCAACAGACCGTATGTCCTTATAGATTAGCAAAGCAACAATTCTAGTTCACGCGTGACGGGCGCCTGCGGGCCAATGTCGAGCTTGGCAAAACGAGGTAGCAGGATGAGAAACAGCAGAACCGGGATGTTGAAGGCGATCGTGGCTGTCGCCGCGTTAGGCTGCGGCAGCGCCGCGGCACTGGCGCAGGGCGCGCCCGGCCCCGGACAGATGCGCTTCATCGTGCCGTTTCCAGCCGGCGGCACGCTCGACATTCTGGCGCGCGCGGTGTCGAACGAGCTGGGTCCGGTGATGGGCGAAACGATCATCGTCGAGAACCGGCCCGGCGCTTCCGGCGCCATCGGCGCCGACTATGTGGCGAAGGCGCCAAAAGATGCGCGTACGCTGTTCATCGCATCGAATACGCTGGTCACCCTGCCGGCGATGCGCAACGATCTGCCGTTCGACATCTTCAAGGATTTCGCGCCCATCATCGAGCTTGGCGAAACGCCGACGGTGCTGACGGTGCATCCCTCGTTTGCCGCACGCGATTACAAGTCTTTCGTCACGACGGCGAAGGCCATGAAGGACGGCGTCAGCTATAATTCGCCCGGCATCGGATCACCGCCGCATATCGCCGGCGAATTGCTGTCGCGCGCCGCCGGACTGCCGCTGATTCATGTGCCCTATCGCGGCACCCAGCCGGCCGTCACCGATCTCGTCTCCGGCCAGATCGGCATGATGATGGCGCCGCTCAATGCGGTGCTGCCGTTCATTGAAGCCAAGCAACTCGTGCCGATCGCGCTTACGGACGCGACGCGGACCAAATATCTGCCGGACGTCCCGACGCTGAAAGAACTCGGCGTGACCAACATGCCGCCGGTCACCTCGTGGTTCGCCATC
>JAQGJO010000020.1 GCA_028290595.1 Hyphomicrobiales bacterium
GCGCGGCGGAAAAGCCGCGGTTCGATAGAAAGTTTTCGCTCCCACCGCAAGCAAAAACGACGGGACGGCTATAGCGTTTTCCGATCCGCTGGATCGGAAAGACGCGTCTAGCTTCTTGAAAAAGCGCATTTTCTTCACGCGAACCGGCATCCACTTCGCTTGAAAATGCGCTAGAAGAGCGAAAGTCGCCGTGGCGAAAACAGCCGCAGAATCAGGCAACCGCGGCAATCATCCGCCGGTAATCCTCGAGGCTTGGCTTGTAGGAGGCCGTCCGGTTGAAATGCGTGGCCAGAGCCGCCTGCGACACCTCCTCGAGGTCGCGCACATTATATCCGGCAGGGCCAAGCCCCAGCGGCAGACCGACATCCTTCGTCAGCGCCGCAATCGCCGCGCCCGGTGAGCCGCCCCGCGGCAGGTCCATCGCGGCGGCGATGCGCTGCGCCCGCTCCGGCGCATGCAGGGCAACGAGATCCATGCTGGCGATAATGCCTATATTGCTCAGCACGCCGTGATTGACGCCCTGGTCGCCACAGGCGATCGCGATGGCATGAGCCGGGCCCAGGCCGCGCTGGATGGCGATACCGCCGATCAGCGCCGCGCTCATGATCTCATAGCGGGCTTTGGGATCCCGCCCGTCGCTGACTGCCTTGCGCAGGTGGCGGAACACGCGGCCGATGCCATCATAGGCCAGGGCCTCCGCCAGCGGATTGTCGGCCAGGGCAAAAATGCTTTCGATGCAATGGGAGAGCGCATCCATGCCGGTGGCGGCCGTTAGTTTCGGCGGCAAGGTATAGGTCAGTTCCGGATCGCAGATCGCCACTTTCGGCACGATGAAGGGCGACGCCGCGCCGCCGCCGCGCTCACTGGCGGTCGAGTGAATGCTGGAGGCGGGCGACGCCTCGCTGCCGGTGCCGGCCGTCGTCGGCACCGCGATGAGCGGCGCCACATCGGCCGAGACGCTGCCGGGCTTGCCCATGTAGTCTTCGGGGCATCCGCCCTGTTTGGCCAATATTGCCAGCATTTTTCCGCTGTCGATGACGGAACCGCCACCCAGCGCCACCACGCCGTCGCACTTGCCTTCGCGATAGGCGCCAAGCGCCAGCAGCACGCCCTCGGTGGTGGGATTTTCCGGGACCGCATCGAACACCGCATAGGGCAGCGCCGGCTTCAGCACATCCTCGATCCGCTGCAGCACGCCGCAGGCCGCTAGATTACGATCGGTGACGACCAGCGGACGCGTGACGCCAAGCGCCTTGAGTTCCTGCGGCAGGACACGGATCGCGCCGAAATCCAGATGAATGCGCGGCAGCGTCAGCAATGGCGTCATGTGGCTCCCCTTGATGTCTGTCCCCTCTTAACTGGAGGTCGAGAGCGGGTCCATCCGGCAGTAGGCAGTAGGCAGTAGGCAGTCGAAAATTCTACCAGACGCCCCCGTCCTTCGAGACGGCGCTCCGCGCCTCCTCGGGAGGAGGGCTTCTGAAACGCGCTACCCTTGCAGAAACACTTCAGGCACAGTGACAAACCAACAGAAGCCCTCATCCTGAGGAGCGCGTGAAACGCGCGTCTCGAAGGGCGAGGGCGACACGCCGCAATCTCCCAACGCGGCCCTACTGCCGACTGCCTATTGCCGACTGCCACTCTTTTTGGGATCCCAATTGACAAAATGGGAGCCCATGAGGCAGGATCGCTTCAGGGAGGCGACATGAGCCAGCAATCGCAAGCGGTGATGCAGATCCGGGAGATGATCCTGCAGGGACGGCTACAGCCTGGCGAGCGCCTGGCCGAAGCCGGCGTCGCCGACATGCTGGGCCTTTCACGCACGCCGGTGCGCCAGGCTCTGCCAGTTTTGGCCGAGGAAGGTCTTCTGGTTCTCGCCGGTGCGCGCGGCTACAGCGTCCGCGCCTTCACCACCCTGGAAATCCTCGAGGCCGTGGAAGTGCGCGGCGTGCTCGAAGGCATGGCCGCGCGTATTCTTGCCGAACGGGGCGCCTCGCGGGGATTGCTCCGGGCACTCCGCGACAGCATCGACCAGGGCGACGAAATCTTCGCCAAGCGTCATCTCGTCGAAGCGGACGAGGCGACCTACAGCATGATCAATCTGAAATTCCACCGCACCATTACTGATGGTGCGGAGCACGGCTTTCTGCGCGAAGCGCTTGAGCGCGCCGACCGCGTGCCCTTCGCCTCCCCCGCCGCCATCGCCTTCGACCGCCGCAACCTCGAAGAGATGTTCGACATGCTGTGGCACGCGCACCGGCAGCACCACGCCATCCTCGACGCCATCACCAATGGCGAAGGCAGCCGCGCCGACTCTCTGTTTCGGGAGCATATCTTTTCGCAAAAGCGCAGTATGAAGCTCTCGCGAGGCAGCAGCCCGCACGACATCGATCAGCCCTCCCGCCAATGGGTGGAAAAGGGCTGACGAAGCAGACGACGAGAGGGAGGATTTATGAAGACGTTTCTCATGAGTACGCTGGCAGCAAGTTTGTTGGCTACTGGCGGCGCGCAAGCGCAACAGACCGTGAAGATCGGCTTGATCGCGCCGATGACCGGCCCGCAGGCCGCCGCCGGCCGCCAGATGGTCGCCGGCGCAAAACTCTACATGGCGCTCAACGGCAACAAGGCCGCCGGCAAGGCGATCGAACTCATCGTCAAGGACGACACCGGCGTTGCCGACATCACCCGCCGGCTGGCGCAGGAGCTCATCGTCAACGACAAGGTAGCTGTCATCACCGGCTTTGGCCTGACGCCGCTGGCGCTGGCCGTCGGCCCCGTCATCACCCAGGCGAAAGTACCGGCCGTCATCATGGTCGCGGGCACCGCCGCCATCGTCGGCACCTCGCCCTATTTCGTCCGCGTCAGTTTTACTCTGCCGCAGCAGACGATCCCCGGCGCAGAATGGGCTGCCGCCAACGGCATCAAATCCGTCGTCTCACTGGTTGCGGATTATGGCCCCGGCATCGACGCGCAGGACGCCTTCAAGAAGAAGTTCGAGGAAAAAGGCGGCAAGGTGCTTGAGCAATTGCGCGCGCCGCTCCTCAACCCGGATTACGCGCCGTTCCTGCAACGCGCCAAGGACCTCAAGCCCGATGCGCTGATGCTGTTTGTGCCGGCGCCCCAGGCTGGCGCGCTGATGCGCCAGGTCATGGACCGCGGCTTCCCCGAAGCCGGCATCAAGGTCATCGGCCCCGGAGATGCCTTCGACGACGAACAGCTCAATGCCATGGGCGACGGCGTCATCGGCTCGGTCACGTCCTACAATTATTCGGCAGCGCATGACTCGCCGGAGAACAAGACGTTCGTCACCGAGTTCAAAAAAGCCAACGACAACGTCCGCCCCAACCTGATCGGTCTTGGCGGCTATGACGGCATCCACGCCATCTATGCCGCGCTCGAAAAGACCAAGGGCGACACCGACGGACCGAAACTCCTGGAAGCCTTCAAGGGCCTCACCTGGACGAGCCCGCGCGGCCCGATAACCATCGATCCGCAGACCCGCGAGCCGATCCAGAACATCTACATCCGCAGGGTCGAACGTAAGGACGGCGAACTCTATCATATCGAGTTCGCCACCTATCCTAACCAGAAGACGCCGTAAGCCACGGCCCGTGGCGGGCGCAATGTCCGCTACGATCTTTCATCGTTTGAGTCACAGTTGAGGGAAATTGCATGTCCAAAGGTCCGTTCCGCGCCGATCAGGTCGGCAGTCTGTTGCGCCCGCCCGCCGTCAAGGAAGCGCGCGCGAAAAAGGCCAGTGGCGCAATCAGCGCCGATGACCTGCGCGCCGTGGAAGACACCGCGATCCGCGATGTCGTGAAGCTACAGGAAGCCGCCGGCATGAACGCCATCACCGACGGCGAAATCCGCCGCGCCATCTGGCATGTGGATTTCCTCACCGGCTTCGACGGCATCGAGGCGACGCAGGGCGATTACGCCGTCAGCTTCAAGGGCAAGAGCGGCGAGACCCAGAGCACCAGCTCGATGATTGCTGTCACCGGCAAGGTCGGCCGCTCGAAGCCGATCATGGTCGATCATTTCAAATTCCTGAAATCGGTGACGACAAAAACGCCGAAATTTTGCATCCCCTCGCCGACCTACATGCACATGCGCGGCGGCAAGAAAGTCGTGGCCGACAGCGCCTACCCCAACCAGGACGAATTCTGGGCCGACATGACCAAGGCCTATCGCGCCGAAGTGGCAGACCTGGTCGCCGCCGGCTGCACCTATCTGCAACTCGACGACGTCTCCTTCGCCACCATGTGCGATGCCGGCGTGCGCAAGCAGATGTCGGCCGATGGTCTCGACCCCGTCAAACTGCCGGAAACTTATGCTCGCATCATCAACGGCCTCATCGCCGGGCGCGACGACAAGCTCACCGTCACGCTTCACACCTGCCGTGGCAATCACGACAGCATGTGGATGGCGGAAGGCGGCTATGAAGCCGTCGCCGACGCCCTGTTCAATGTCACCGAAGTCGATGGCTTCTTCCTGGAATACGACACCGACCGTGCCGGCGGCTTCGCACCATTGCGCTTCTTCCCCAAGGGCAAGAAGAAACTCGTGCTCGGCCTCATCAGCTCGAAGGAAGCAACGCTCGAATCAAAAGACACGCTGAAACAGCGCATCGAGGAAGCGTCGAAATACGTCGCGCTCGACCAGCTCTGCCTCAGCCCGCAATGCGGCTTCGCCTCGAGTGCACCAGGCAACCGTATTACGGAAGAGATTGAGAAGAAAAAGCTCGAACTCGTCGTCGAAGTGGCGAATGAAGTGTGGGGCACTGCGGCTTAAAAGGGCGTCCTCATCCTAAGTGGCCTAAGCCTAACGGCTGTCATCCCCGACGCCCGCGTAGCGGGTGAGCGGGATCCAGAAGCCAATGGTACAACATTGCGCCGTCACGTTGCCCCTGGATTCCCGCTCTGCGCTTCGCTTGGCGGGAATGACACCAAGGTTGATGCAGCCCCGTACACCTACCCCCGCTTCTTGATCTGCTGCGCCGCATGGCGCAATTCCTTCATCGCATATTGAGCCGCGCTGGAGGGCGTGCTTTTGGCGCGACTGATGATGCCGGTCGGCTGCGCCGGAAATTTCAGCCCCAGATCGAGCGTTGCGAACTCGTTCTGCAGCCAGGTGACGCGAAAGATCTGATGCGGCGCCACGCCGAGCAGATCGGTCTGCGAAATAATCGTCAGCATGGACATAAAACTGTCGCTCTCCATCGTGCAGCGCGGCGCCTTGCCGGTCTTCTCGTAGAACGCGCGTTGAAATCCGGTTCGCGCCGGACTATCGCTGCCGGGCAGAATCCATTCGCATTGCTCCAGATCGGCTTTCGCGGCGCGGCCAGACTTGAGCAGCGGATGATCGTGCCTGACGAAGACTTCAAGGCTGTCATTGAACAGAACGTCTACGCTGAACTCATGCGGATCGATCTCCTCATGGATGCGGCCGAAGGCGAAATCGAAATCGCCCTGCCGCAGGTGCGTGAGCATCCCCGCGCCAATTGCGTCGCTGACCGTGACGCGCAATTTCGGCCGCGCCTTCTTGATGCGGGCAAGCACGACCGGCAGGAGGCCGAACGCCGCCACCGGCGTTGCACCGATGCGCAGGTCGCCATGGGTGGCTGCACGCAATTGCGCGATATCGTCCTTCGCCTGCCGCAGCTCGGAATCGACAATCCGGCTGCGCAGGATGAGCGCCTTGCCATAGGCCGTCGCCTCCACGCCGAGCGCCGTGCGCTCCAGCAGCTTGACACCCAACTCGGCCTCGAGTTCGCGAATGCTGCGGCTCAGCG
>JAQGJO010000007.1 GCA_028290595.1 Hyphomicrobiales bacterium
GATGGCATGGATATTTTCCGGTGGCGCGCATTTATCGAGAAACAGACGCCGCGCGATCCCCATGTTGTTCAAAGGATCGTCGATAGGAACGAAGCGATCGTCCCCGATGAACCAATGAACGCGATCCCAGGGGATACGTGCCTTGTAATTTTCTGTCGCGAGCAACGCGTATAGGCGCTTCGGAGAAGAACCGCCGGTGAGACAAATCGCCGGCATGCTACCGCCGCCCGCTATGCGCGCGATCAAGCGCTCCGCCGCATCCCTCGCAAGCGTCTCTGGGTCTGCAACCACGATCATATGGCGCGCAGGGTCACCCATTGGGAGAAAGCTTGCGCCAATGGCGGCCGTCGCGCTTCAACAATTCATCGGCCTCCGGCGGCCCCTCGCTGCCAGCAGAATATGGCACAAGGCCCCTGGAGCCCGCAGCTTTCCACGCATCCAGAAATGGCTGTACGGCACGCCATCCTGCCTCGACGCTATCGGCGCGTTGAAACAGAATATTGTCGCCTATCATGCAGTCGTAAATGAGCGTCTCATAGCCGGTGCTGGGTTCGGCCTTGAAATAATCCTTATAACGAAACTTCATTTCAACGCCGTCGATCTCGATTGCCGGACCCGGCACCTTGGTATTGAACTGCAGCATGATGCCTTCGACCGGTTCGATTCCGATCACCAGATAATTTTGCGACAGCCGATCCACCGGCGTATCCCGGAACATGGCAAACGGAGCCTGGCGAAACTTGATCGCGACTTCGGTGCGCTTGATGCCAAGCGCCTTTCCTGTCCGCAAATAAAACGGGACGCCAGCCCAGCGCCAATTGTCGATGGTCAATTTCAATGCAGCATAGGTTTCCGTATTGCTCCTGGAATCGACGTCCTTCGTTTGCCGATAGTCAGGCACCGCTTCATCGCCAACGCGACCTGCCGTGTATTGACCACGAACCGAATTACGCAATGCGTCTTCCGCGCTTTGCGTCTGGATCGCAGCGAGTATCTGCGCCTTTTCCGAGCGCACGGTATCGGCGTCGAAACGCGCCGGCGGCTCCATTGCCACGAGCGACAACAACTGGAACAGATGATTAGGCACCATGTCGCGCAGCGCGCCGGTGGCGTCATAAAAACTACCCCGGTGGCCGACGGCGAGCCTTTCATCAACGGTGATCTGGACGTGATCAATGTGGTTACGGTTCCAGATCGGCTCAAACATACCGTTCGCAAAGCGCAGCACCAGGATATTCTGAACCGTCTCCTTGCCGAGGTAATGATCGATCCGGTAGATCTGATCTTCCTCCACGACCTTCAGCAAATCCTTGTTAAGCGCCTGCGCGGACGCCAGGTCAGTACCGAACGGCTTCTCGACGATAAGCCGCCGCCAGACACCTTCTTCCTGATGCAGCAATTTTGCGCGGCCGAGTTCCGTCGCAATCGGGGAGAACGCATCGGGAGGAGTCGCCAGATAAAACAGCCGGTTGCCGCGCGTGCCCCTCGCCTTTTCCAGCTTTTCAAGTTTCTCGCGCAGGTGTTCAAACGAGGACGGATCAGACGGGTCAGCACACACGCTTGATAAGCAGCCGAGTAACTTCTTCGCAATGGGATCATCGATTGACTGGGTGGCAAACTTACGCAAGCCCTCCATCAGGCTCTTGCTCAATTCCGCGTCTGACGTTTCCTTGCGCGTCACGCCAAAGATACAGAATTCCTCCGGCAACAAATCAGATGCCGCTAGATTATAAAGCGCGGGAAATACCAAACGATGCGCAAGATCGCCGGTCACGCCGAAGATCACGAAACTGCAGGCGTCCGGCCGCTTCGGCTTTGCAGAAGTCCCCGGCATTATTTATCAGCCTTCGGCTTGATGATCTTGGGCGCGGCTTGCCGCGCAGGGTCCGGATGTTGTTGCGGCTCCTTGTGGCCACCAAAACCATCGCGCATCGCAGACAGAATTTTTTCCGCGAATGTATGCTGCTGCCGTGAGCGAAAGCGGGCATAGAGCGCAGCCGTCAGAACTTCCGCAGGCACCGCCTCGTTGATCGCCGCGTTGATGGTCCAGCGGCCTTCACCCGAATCCTCCACGAACCCGGAATAGGATTCCAGCGTTTCGTTTCGCGCCAGCGCCGAAGCCGTAAGATCAAGGAGCCACGACGGAATGACACTGCCACGCCGCCAGACTTCGGCGACGTCGGGAATATTGAGATCGAAACGCTGGTCTTCCGGTAGTGCCTCGATCCCCGCATTCTTGAGAATATCGAAGCCCTCGGCATAAGCCTGCATCAAACCGTATTCGATGCCGTTATGGACCATCTTGACGAAGTGCCCCGCACCGACCGGTCCGGCGTGAATGTAGCCTTGCTCGATGCGCGGATCGCGGCCTTCGCGGCCCGGTGTCTTCGGAATATCGCCGGCACCCGGCGCCATCGCCGCAAAAATTGGATCGAGACGATCAACCACCGCCTTGTCACCGCCGATCATCATGCAGTAGCCGCGGTCAAAACCCCAAACGCCACCGCTGGTGCCGACATCGACATAGTGGATGTCCTTTTCACGCAGCGCCTTGCCGCGGCGAATGTCATCCTGCCAGAACGTATTTCCGCCATCGATAATCACGTCATCGCGATCCAGCAGTTTCGCGAGCGCGTCGATAGTCGTCTCGGTAATCTTGCCTGCCGGCAGCATGACCCAGACGGTGCGCGGCTTTTCGAGCTTGCCGACGAAGGCTTCGAGCGAATCCGTTCCTGCCGCACCCTCACCGGCGAGCGCTGCCACCGCCTTGGCATCCCGATCATAAACGACGGCATGGTGCCCGCCATTTTTCATCAGACGGCGGACGATGTTTCCACCCATCCGCCCAAGACCAATCATGCCAATCTGCAAGGTATGCTCCTATCGGCCCAAGGCTACGCTGATGGCCTTTGCAAGCCCAGCAAGCCCCTGTTCAAGATCGCCCTTGATATGAACGCGTAAGGCGCGGCGGCCGCGCTCGGTCAGCACATCGAAATCGCCGCGCGCCTGCGCTGCCTTGATGGTGCCGAAGCTGGCCTTCTGGCCCGGCACGGCAAGGTCTTTAGCGTCTTGCGTCGTGATCTGGAGAAACACACCGCTGTCAGGCCCGCCTTTGTAGGCCTGTCCTGTCGAATGCAGGAAGCGCGGACCGAAGCCAACACACGTTGCCACATGGAGCCCGTCGCGAATCGGGAGGCGAATGCCTTGCAACACACGCTGATGCGCGGCATTGCGCTCAATGTACGCAAGCGTCGCGACATAATCGCCGGAGCCGACGCGCGCAAAATGCGCCTTGAGCCACGATACGAGATCATTCTTCGCGCCACCCTTGCGCAAAGCCTCCGCATTTTTGGTGTCAGTGAAAATTTCAAAAGCATCATCCGATATGACCGGCATTTCCGCCGGCAACGCGCCGCTTTTTTCAAATGCCGATGTCAGTTCGCGCGTCTTGACCTTGGCAGCCTCGACATCGGGTTGATTAAACGGATTGATGCCCAATACCGCTCCGGCCACCGCCGTCGCCATTTCCCACCGGAAAAATTCCTGCCCGATATGCGATGGCGATTTGAGAACAATACGGACGACCGGATGCCCAGCCTTTTCAAGCGCCGTCAACGCGGCTGCGTGTTTTGAATCGTTCTCGCTTTCGGTTCGCAGATCGATAAAGAAACGATCGCCGCCATAGCGGGCCGGATCGGCAATCGTTTCACCATCGACGGGGATCAGGCCCTTACCATTCTTGCCAGTGGATTCTGCGATGAGCTGCTCGGCCCATGCGCCGAAATCGGCGATTGTCTTTGACGATAGAATGGTGACCTTGTCGCGGCCATTGACGCCGGCATGTCCCATCGCGAGTCCGAGCTGCACGCCCGGATTTTCGGATGGCGGCACGTCCGGCCCGCTGGAGCGGACCATGGATAGCGTGTTTTCGAGCAGCTTCGACAGGTCGAGACCCGCAGCCGCCGCCGGCACCAGGCCAAATGGCGACAGCA
>JAQGJO010000032.1 GCA_028290595.1 Hyphomicrobiales bacterium
ACGCCTTTGTGGACAAGCGCCGGCACCTTACCCATCGGATTCACCGCGAGGTAGTCGGCCTTCATGTTCTCGCCCTTGCTCAGGCTGAGCAGTTCGACGTCGTAAGGCTGTCCCACCTCTTCCAGCATCCATAGCGCGATCGACGAGCGCGACGGCGAAGCGTGATAAAGAACGAGATCGGCCATAGGGACATTCTCCTGAGAAACTTCGAATCCGGACGGCCATTGTATCAGGCGCACTGGTCGCGCGCTTGTCCTTTGCGGCGGGCCTTATTATCTCAGGCTTACGATCCCTTGCCTTATCATCTGATGAGCGTGGTCATGGCCGTACACGACAATGCAGCGCAGCATCGCTTCGAGCTGGACCTCGGCGGCCTGACGGCCTTCGCGAGCTACCGGCAGAGCGACGGCGTGGTTTCGATTATGCACACCGAAGTGCCGCGCGAGTTCAACGGCAAGGGCCACGGCTCGGAACTCGTGCGCGGCACGCTCGACCTTATTCGCGAACGCGGCCTCAAAGTGCGGCCCATGTGCGACTTTGTCCGGTTCTTCATGCGCGAGCATCCGGAATATGCGGATTTGCTTGAGTAGAAGACCGGGATCATGCGCTCCGCCTAACGCAATCTTTACCCTTCGGTAAGACATTGGATGCTCCGCGGTGACGGGGAGCGTGCGTTGGATTTTTCCGCCGGTTTTGCGTTTTTTGTCGGCCAGCTCGGCAAGCTTTTCTTTTCGCTCGGCTCGCATTTCTCGCTGACGTCGCTCGGGGCCGCGCTGGTGTTCGCGGCGGCGTTCTTTACGTGGCAACGCATGAAACGCGGCCGGCGTATCCGCTGGCGCACCATCCTGCGCGCCCTGTTTCCCAGGCGCATCGTTCACAGCAAATCGAACCAGGCCGACATCGGCTATCTGTTCTTCAACGTCTTTGTCTTCGGCGTCGTGTTCGGCTGGGCAGTGCTGTCCTATCAGTTCATCACCAACGGCATCATCGCAGGCTTGATCGCGGTAATCGGGCCGGTCACGCCTTCCAGCCTCCCCGGCTATGTGTCGCGCTCGGTCATCACGGCGATGCTGTTTCTGTCTTACGAACTCGGCTACTGGTTCAACCACTGGCTCAGCCACAAGGTGCCGGTGCTGTGGGAATTCCATAAGGTGCATCACAGCGCGGCGGTGCTGACGCCGCTGACGAATTTCCGCGTCCATCCGGTCTACACCTGGATCTTCGCCAACATCCTCGCCGTCTCGGCCGCGGTCGCCAACGGCATCGGCAATTACATGTTCGGCGACACTGCCTACCAATATGCGCTGAGCGACACCAACATCATCCTGGTGCTGTTCATCCACACCTATGTGCATCTGCAGCACTCGCACATGTGGATTTCGTTTCAGGGCTGGCTCGGCCGGCTCTTTGTCTCGCCCGCCCATCATCAGGTGCATCACTCGGACAATCCGAAACACTTCGACAAGAACTTCGGCAGTTGCCTGGCGCTGTGGGACTGGATGTTCGGCACGCTTTATATCCCGAGCAAGGAACGCGAGCCGTTGAAGTTCGGCTTCGCCGACCCGGATGCGCACACCGTCAAAGGTGAACTGGTGGCGCCCTTCGCCAAGGCGGCCGGACACTTCAAGCAGATGTTGCCGAAGGCCCAGCCCGTTGCCGAGCGCAAGCAGGCCTAGTTCATGCGTCGCGCATGATCCCGAAAAGTGGGAACCGGTTTTCGGATAAGATCATGCGCAAAGTAAGAAAATTTGAGAGCAAGAAGACCATCACCGTCAACGACAAGATGCAGAAGGGCTACCGCTACACGCTCACGGCCGGCACCGGCCGCGGCTTCGATCCCGAATTCAAACCGCAATTGACGCCGGCCGAAATGCTCAAGCTCGGCGTCTTCGCCGGCAAATACATGACGGATTGCCGCAAGGAGTTCCCCAAGAGCTGGTTTGCCCACGCCAAGCTCGCGGCGGACAAACGCGATCCATCACTCAATTTTTTCAAGGTCGATGCCAGCAATCCGCTGTCGGTGTGGCGCGCCAAAGGCTGGCTGCACGAGGACGACCCCCGCGGCTGGTTTCAGTGGTATTGCCGCTACTACAGGGGACGCCGCATGCCCGACGAAGACCGGCGCCAGATCGGCCGCTGGAAGGCGATCCGCCGTCACATCCGGCAGATCGAGATCAATTGCGAACGCGGCGACGTGTTCTGCCGCCCGCGTCAGCGTCAGGCGTTGCTGCACTGGGCCTATGACAGTCGAAAAATCTAAACCGCGACCCGATCGAGAATTTCCATCAGCGCTTCCGGACAGGTGATGTGCGGATTGTGGCTGGCGTCGATCGCGTCGTGGCCCCAGCCTTCCTGTTGGGCGCGGTGGTAGAAGCGGCGAAAACGGTCGTCAGGCGCATTGCGGCTGCAATAGATGTAGTGACGCGGCAGCGTCAGCGGCCCGCCGTGAAACTTCAAAGCCTGTTCGAAGGTCTTGGCGGGCTGCGGCAGGCGCAGCGGATCAGCCCAGGCACGATCTTGCGCAGGCGTATCGGGAGGCATCGGCCCCGCCGGAATAAAGCCGTCGGGTGATGGCTAGCGCGAGCCGCGGGCCGATTCCGGCAAAATCGACAAGACGCTGTCGCCATCGTTCGGCGCAAAAGCGTCGATATATATCAACCTGGCGATGCGCTCG
>JAQGJO010000024.1 GCA_028290595.1 Hyphomicrobiales bacterium
CAGGATGTGCCGCGCGTCAAGGACAGCAAGGATTTCCAGATCCTGACGACACCCGATGCGCGGGTGGTCTATCTCGGCATGGACCAATGGCGCGACGAGCTCAAGGAGAGCAACGTCAAGGGCAAGAACCCTTTCAAGGATATCCGCGTGCGCCAGGCTTTCGTCAAAGCCATCAACATGGAGCTTATACGCAGCAAGATCCTCATGGGCGCAGGCCTGCCGGTCTACGCCATGATCCCGCCCCAGGCCGACGGCTGGATCGACGCATTCAAAGACCGGCCGGCCACCGATCCCACTGAGGCCAAGAAACTCCTGAGCGAAGCCGGCTATCCCAACGGCTTCAGCGTCGGCATGGATTGCCCGAACGACGGCCTTGCCAATATGGGCGAGCCGGTCTGCGTCGCCATCACCGGCATGCTGGCGCGTATCGGCGTCAAGGTCGACGTGCAGTTGCAGAAACAGGCCATGTATGCCGGCAAGATCGGACGCCGCGACACCAGCTTCTATATTCATAGCTGGGGCGCGACGACGCTGGACGCGCTTGCCACAATGGGCTCGACCATGGTGACATTCGGCGACGGTGTCGGAACCTGGAACGTCGGCAGCTATTCCAACCCGGAAGTGGACCGTCTGGTGACCGCCGCCGAATCGGAAATGGATCGCGGCAAGCGGCGCGAGATGATGACCAAGGCGCTTATGATTCATCGCGACGATGTCGGCACCATTCCGCTCTATCAGCCGGTGCTGACCTATGCGGCGCGCAGCAATGTCACCATCGTGCCGCGTCTCGACGACGCCATTCAGCTCCGCTGGGTCAAATTCAAATGACCAGCCCTATCCAACGCTGACAGGGCCATGCTGCACGTTCCGCCGATAACACCGCCACCGCCAGTCCTCTCGGTCGAGAGCCTGCGCGTGGAACTGCCGGGCCGTACGGGTCCGGTGTTTCCGGTGCGCGGCATATCTTTCGATATCGCCGCCGGCGAGACGCTTGGCGTGGTGGGCGAATCCGGCGCCGGAAAGTCGATGACAGGCGCGGCCGTTCTTGGCCTCATCGAGGCGGGCGGCAAGGTGAGCGGCGATATTCGTCTCAACGGCGAGCGGATCGACGGACTGCCGGAAGCCGCCATGCGCGACATTCGCGGCAAGCGCATCGGCGCGATCTTCCAGGATCCGATGACCGCGCTCGATCCGCTGTTCACGATCGGTGATCAGCTTGTCGAAACCATCCTGACGCATCAGCGGATCACCATGGCGCAGGCGCTCAGCAAGGCAGAAGAGCTGCTGGCGTCGGTCGGCCTGCCCGAGCCCAGGCAGCGCCTGAGCTATTATCCGCATCAGATGTCGGGCGGCATGCGCCAGCGTGTCGTCATCGCCATGGCGCTTGCCAATGACCCCGATCTGATCATTGCCGATGAACCGACGACGGCGCTCGATGTATCCATTCAGGCGCAGATCATCGCCCTGCTCAAGAAACTGAGCCGCGAGCGCAAGACCTCAGTGATGCTCGTCACCCACGACATGGGCGTGATCGCCGAAGTCGCCGACCGGGTCGCCGTCATGTACGGCGGCAAGATTGTCGAAATCGGCGCCGTGGCCGACGTTCTGCGCGCGCCGCGTCATCCCTATACGCGCGGTCTCATTGAATCGATCCCACGCCTTGGACTGCGTAAGCCGCGGCTGTATCAGATTGAGGGCGCCATGCCGTCGCTGGATGCCATGCCGACAGGATGCGCGTTTCATCCCCGCTGCACGAACGCGATCGAGCGCTGCCTGGAGACAGCACCCGAATTGGAACGCGCCGGAGATAGCCAGGCAGCGTGCTGGCGCGCCGACGATCTGACGATCGCGCAATTGAAAGCGGATATGCCGCTCGGCACTTCGCAGAACCGTTATATTGTCGAGGACACGCGGCCGCTGGTGGAAGTCGAGGCTGTTTCGCAGCATTTCTCGATGGCCGGCTCCTGGCTCCATCGTCTGCTCGGAAAGCCTGATTCCGGCCTCGTCAAAGCCGTCGATGCGGTCAGCTTCGCAATTCCCCGCGGCGAGACTTTCGCGCTCGTCGGCGAATCCGGCTGCGGCAAGTCGACTTTGGCGCGGGCCATCGTCGGACTGCAGCGGCCGACCACGGGTCGTGTGCTGTTCGCCGGCAGTGATGTGGCTAAGGCAGGCGCGCAGCGGCGCTTTCAGATGATCTTCCAGGATCCCTATTCCAGCCTCAACCCGCGCTGGCGCGTCGCCGATATCATCGCGGAACCCATCCGCACCCACGGGCTTGATGCCGGCAAAGGGGTGCGACGGCGCGTCGACGACTTGTTGGCAAAGGTGGGCCTGGCCACACGCGATGGCGACCGATACCCGCATGAATTTTCCGGCGGCCAGCGGCAGCGCATTTCAATTGCCCGGGCGCTCGCCGGCGAACCGGAGTTCATCGTTTGCGATGAGCCGACATCGGCTCTCGACGTCTCGGTGCAGGCGCAGATCCTGAATTTGCTGAAGGATCTTCAATTCGAGTTCGGTCTCACCTTGCTGTTCATTTCACACAACCTCGCGGTCGTTCGCCATATGGCCGATCGCCTGGCAGTGATGCGCAATGGGCGGATTGTCGAGATAGGCACGGCTGACAGCATTTTCGCGCAACCTTCCGATCCCTACACGCGGCAGCTTTTCGATGCCGTCCCCGACATCGAACTCGCGCTTGCCCGCAGCGATCAAGGCCACACGGCGGGCGTAACGGCACAATCATAGATGAGGAGAGGACCATGACAGCGACAGCCCAAAAATATTCAGACGCTGAACTGCCGACAAAGCCACTGACGCCAGGCTTCGGCGTCGAAATTCTCGATTTCGATGCGACCACCGCCACGCCTTCGGAACTGGCGGCCTTGGACGCCATCTGCAAGACCAATCCCGTAGTTGTGCTGCGCAACCAGGCGCTCTCCGTGGCGCAGGTCGTCGGATTGTCGAGCCGTCTCGGCCGGCTGAGTTCGCAGCACCGCGATGGTCCGCATCCCGACCATCCCGAAATCTCCATCCTTTCGAACAGGAAAATCGACGGGAAGCTGATCGGCATCCACGAAGTCGGCCGCAACTGGCATACGGACGGCACTACCTACAAAGTTCTGGGGCTGACGACGATGCTTTATGGCGTCGAATGCCCGCCTGAAGGTGGCGACACGCTGCTGGCTGATACGGCCGCCGCGTTCGCAGCCCTGCCGCCGGAGCGCAAGGCAGAACTTGAAAAGCTGCAGGTGGTGCATAGCCGCGCCGTCCTGCGCAAGAAATACGGACGATTTGCGGACACGGAAACCGCCGACAGCATGAAGGACGTGATTCATCCGATCGTCGTCAAAAGCCC
>JAQGJO010000058.1 GCA_028290595.1 Hyphomicrobiales bacterium
CCTCTGTTCGCACACCCGCGTATTGAAACTATTTTTCCGGAGTAACGATTATGGCTGGCCGACGCCCTAAACCGACCGCGCTAAAGCTGGTCCAGGGCAATCCCGGCAAGCGCGCAACAAACAAGACGGAGCCTAAGCCGCGCCGCGAGATTCCATCATGCCCAGCGCATTTGGACGACTCCGGCAAAGTGGCTTGGGGCCGCTTGTCCGTCCTACTGGATCGCATGGGCGTGCTGACCGAGGCTGACACATTCGCCCTTGAGCGCCTGTCCGACTGTTACACCGACATTTTGGAGTGCCGCAAGTTGATCGAGCGCGATGGGCGCACGTACACGACTTCGACGGCGCAGGGCGACACGCTTATCAAGGGCAACCCGGCCGTGAACCAGCTTCGCGCCGCCGATGCTCAGTTTAAATCCTACCTGGTGGAGTTCGGCTTGACGCCAGCCGCCCGTTCGAAAGTGCATGCGACACCTGATGACGACGACAAAAAAGACCCGCTCGGGGAATTCTTCGGTTAGTGACTCAGTAACTGAATACGCTCAGTCAGTTGTTGATGGAAAGAGGATCGCAGGCCCACATGTTCGCGCTCAGTGCGCGCGGCACATTCGCGATTTAAAGGATGGCGCCAAGCGCGGCCTCGTTTGGAACATCGAAGAATCGAACAAGGCGCAGCGCTTCTACAGTAACGTGCTGAAACTGAACGGCGGCGATTTCGAAGGCGTGCCGTTCGTCTTACTGCCATGGCAACAGTTCGTTGTGGGTTCGCTATTCGGCTGGCAGGGCATTGACGGATATCGGCGCTTCCGAGTGGCATACGTTGAGACGGCTAAGGGTTCGGGCAAATCTCCGTTAGCTGCCGGCATCGGAATGAAGGGCTTGGTCGCCGACGCCGAGCCGCGCGCCGAGATATATAGCGCTGCGACAAAGAAGGATCAGGCAATGATCCTGTTCCGCGATGCGGTGGCGATGGTCGATCAGTCACCAGAGCTATCCAAGCGGCTACAGAAGTCAGGCACCGGAGAGCGGTGCTGGAATCTGGCCTACATGGCACAGGGCGCGTTCTTCCGCCCAATCAGTAGCGACGATGGACAATCGGGGCCGCGACCGCACATCGCCCTGGTTGACGAGCTGCACGAACACAAGACGAACACGGTGGTGGAGATGCTGCGGGCCGGTACGAAGTCGCGCCGGCAAGCGATGATCTTCATGATTACCAATGCCGGCAGCGGGCGCAACGGTCCGTGCTGGTCGTATCACGAATACGGCGCGCGGGTTGCGGCCGACGAAGTGCAAGACGACGGGTTCTTTCCGTACATCTGCGGACTAGATGAAGAGGACGATCCTTTCGCTGACGAGACTTGCTGGCCGAAAGCCAATCCATCGCTTCAAGACGCCGATCTGCCTGGCTACAAATACATTCGCGAGCAGGTAACTGAGGCGAAAGGGATGCCGTCGAAAGAGGCACTTGTTCGCCGGCTAAATTTCTGCCAATGGACGGACGCTGAGTCGCCGTGGATCAGCCATGAAGTTTGGAAGGACGCGCAACTCGACTATGACGTTGAGTCGCTGCGCGGGCGCCGCGCCGTCGCCGGGCTTGACCTCGCCAGCACGACCGACTTGACCGGGCTAGTGTTTCTCGTGGAGCCGGTCGAGGCAGGGGAGCCGTGGAAGTTGGTTCCTTATGCGTGGCTTCCGGACGTTGACCTCCGGCGCAAGTCCGATACGGATCGCGTGCCGTATGTCGAATGGAGGGCGGAAGGGCTGCTTGACACGACGCCAGGCCGAGCGATTAGCAAGCGCGTGATCCTGCAAAAGCTGTCAGGCATGTGTGATTTCTTTGAGGTGATCTGCTGCGCATATGACCGCTGGCGGATCGAGGACTTGATCCAAATGGCTGCTGATGACGGCATTACCTTGCCGCCGATGAAGCCGCACGGCCAAGGTTACAAGGACATGAGTCCCGCGATTGAGACGTTCGAAACCATGCTGCTGAATGGTGAGATCGCACACAACGGACACAAGGTTTTGACGATGTGCGCCGGTAATGCGGTGACGGACCAAGACCCGGCAGGCAATCGGAAGCTAGACAAAGATAAAGCGACAGGTCGAATCGACTTGATTATTGCAGCCGTCATGGCGGCCGGCACCATCAATGCGGTCTGCGCCGAAACAAAATCATTCTGGGAAGACTAATGCAAAAACTTATCACAGCCATCCCTGACGCGCTGATCGTCGCCGGCGTCGGCGCGATATCGTACGGCGCCGGCCTGTTGCTGCCTGCTGCTGGCTATATCGTTGCCGGCGTCTTCGGAGTCGGCTTCGGCGTCCTGGCGAGCCTGAAAGCCCCTACGAAAGTGGCTGAATAATGTCCTTCTTCGTGCCAGCCAGCGCCCGGCGAAATCAAGTATTCAAAGAGCCGATGTGGCAGGAAATGGTTACTTGGCTCGCCTCCGTCACTGGCAAGACGGTCAACATGCGTACGGCAATTCAGGTTGCCACCGTGTTCGCTTGCTGCCGCGTTATTGGTAACGGCATGGCGCAAGTGCCGCTCAAGCTAATGAGGGATGACGGCAAGACGCGCCAGCCGGCGAAGGAGCACCCGTTGTACAACCTGTTGGCGCTCAAGCCGAATGCATGGCAGACCAGTTTCGAATTTCGCCAGATGCTTTCCTGGCATGTTGAGTTGTGCGGAAATGCCTTCGTCTTCATCAATCGAAACTACGCCGGCAAAATTCTTGAGTTGATCCCGTTTGCACCTGGTCGCGTGACGGTCATCCAAAACACGGATTGGAGTCTTAGCTACACCGCAGCCGGTCCAGATGGCAGCTTTCGCCCGATCCCATCGAACCAAATCTGGCACTTGCGCGGCCCATCGCTGAACGGCTTTCACGGCCTGGACGTTGTCCAACTTGCTCGCGAAGCTATCGGTCTGGCCATGGCGACAGAAGAGGCGGTCGCCCGCCTCCACAAAAACGGCGTTCGAAACTCCGGCGTGTACGCAGTTGACGGAACTCTGGACAAGGCGCAGCACAAATCGCTGAGCGATTGGGTAAATAGCCAGTTCGGCGGGCTTGAGAACACTGGTAAGGCAATGGTCATCGACCGTGGAGCAAAGTTCCTGAATACTTCCATGAGCGGGATTGACGCTCAATCACACGACACGAGGAAGATGCAGATCGAGCAGATTTGTTCGTTTCTGGGCGTGCTGCCGATAAAGATCGGCTTCTCCGATAAAACGGCGACATTCGCCAGCGCGGAGGAATTCAGCCGCGCTCACCGCGAAGATTGCCTTGCGCCGCGATGGGAGTCATTCGAGCAGTCCGGCGCAATCAATCTGTTGAGCGACCAAGAGCGGGCCGACGGCCTCTACCTCAATTTTGTTGAAGAGGGAATGATGCGCGGCTCGGCGAAGGATACGAAGGATATCCTCTTGGGATACGTCAATGGCGGC
>JAQGJO010000040.1 GCA_028290595.1 Hyphomicrobiales bacterium
ACTGGAAGCGCATAGATCCGATATTTGCAGGCCGGTATCACGTGAATATCGACACACCCAAAACAAGAAGGGCCATCTTGCTATGGCCCTTCCATTGTCTCGACCGCGGCCGGTATGACCCACGTCACATCTCAGGGAAACCCTTGATATGATAGACCTTGGCGCCGCTCACGCGGGGCAGAACTCCACGCAAGCAAGAGTCCAGATCTCGGAAACCGGCGACTGCGATAACTGACAATGAGACACTGGATCACCTCCTTTCGGTTGTTGACGACTCACATAGTGTAGTTCGAACGGCCCTAAAGTGAAATTCTGGTCCTGCGTGAACATGCAGCAAATGCTGCTGTTCTTTTGTTCTTTCGCTCGAAGCTGCTCAAAAATAAGGCGAAGCACCAAAATGTCGCAGTAGGGTAATAAGGCCGTGAAACAGTTGAGTTTGCGCTCGCTTGCGCAGTGAAACCGTCCGGACTAGCCTTGCAACCAATCAATCGTCAGGGGAGGCCAATATGAGCCAGCGCACATTCGACCGCGCCAGCGAGGACCTGGGCAATATCGTCGATATCGGCCACGTCAATCTGCGCATTCCCGACCAGAAACTGGCGACACTGTTTTACATTTCCGGGCTGGGCCTGACCCGCGATCCCTATCTGATGACGGGCGTCGACAATATGTGGGTCAATGTCGGCCAGAGCCAGTTTCATCTGCCGACGGGCGAGGCGGCCTATGCGCCGCATACTCTGACCGGCCTCGTGGTTCCAGATCGCGCCGCTCTGCTCGAACGCCTGAAGAAAGTCAGCGGCGATCTCGCAGGCACGCGCTTCTCGTGGCGTGAAACCAACGAGGCCGTCGAGACCACATGCCCGTGGGGCAATCGCATCCGTTGCCATGAGCCAGATTCCGCCCGCTTTGGCCAGATGCGGTCCGGCATGGCCTATGTGGAATTCGACGCGCCGGCGGGCAGCCTGGCGCGCATCGTCCGCTTCTACGAACAGATGTTCGATGCGCAATGCATGCTGGGATCGGACGCACAAGGCGCGTTCGCCCGCATCGCCTGCGGCCCCGGACAGGCGCTCTATTTCCGCGAAACCTCTGAAGGCGCGGCGCCGTGTCCGCCGCATCATATCCAGATTTACCTCGCCGACTTTTCCGGGCCCTACCGCAAGCTCGGCGCGCGCGGCCTGATCTCGGAAGAAAGCAGCCAGCACCAATATCGTTTCGAGAACATCATCGATCTCGACACCGGCGACGTGCTATTCACCATCGATCATGAAGTGCGCAGCATGACCCATGCGATGTTCGGCCGGCCGCTGGTCAACCGCAATCAGGAGCAGACGGCGCGCACCTATCGCTCGGGCGCCGACGCGGGACAGATCTGGCTGTGAGGAACCAAGCCGCAATCTCTCAGCCGTCATGGCCGGCCTTGTGCCGGCCATCCACGCCGGGACGTTGCGTGGTGTTGCAAGAAAAGCCAGAACGACCGGGCTAACTCGTCGCAGATTCCATCCGCATCGCGTGGAAGGCCGGGTCGAGCCCGGCCATGACGGAAAGGCGGCGGCGTGAACGCCGCGGCCTACAGCGTCGGCCCGACGATGCGCACCTTGCGCTTCACGCCCTTGGAATTCTCGACTTCTACCTTCACGCCGTCGGCGACGCCGTAGACCTTGCTCGTCGTCGCGCCATCGCCGGTGATGCCGGCAGATTGACCGCTCGCGGTCGGTGCCTGTTCGCCCGCTGCCGCATCGCTCTTTTCAATGTCGGCTGCCGCTGGCGCAGCGACTGCCGGCGTTACCGCAGGCGTGCCGGCGCGGGTCTGACGAACCGGCGTGGGGCGGGGCCGCGACAATTCCTCGGCCTTCTCCGGCGTCACGATCATGTCTTTGCTCTTGGAGCCGAGCAGGCTTTCCGCCTGGACCAGCACGTCCGACCAGGATTTGTCCGCCGGTTTGCAAGTGCAGGTGGGATCGAAGGTTTTCCGAAATTTGCCGGCGTTCTTGAGCTCGGTATAGCTGGCGCCGCTGGAGCTGACGGCATCGTTGATGTCGCCGCCGTTGGTATAGCGATAGACCGCGGTTTCGGCGTTCGGGCATAGCGCCTTGCAGAGATCGGCGAAATTATCGAGGTCGCGGCCGCCGATGGAATAGCTGACCGGGAAGAAGCCGCCGTCGCAAGTACGCACGCAGATCGCCGTCGAGCCGCCGCCGCGCGGCCGGTTCTCGTCGGCGTCCGGATCAACCGGCGCGCCGTCATCGGGGATCGGCATACGCTCGTATTGCTGCGGCCCGCCGAACAATTGGTCGAAGAACGACCGCGGCTGCTGCACGGCAGCCTGCTGGGTGCAATAGGCGTTGTAGCGGGCGACGAGTTCGGCGCGGTTGCCGCCGCTCGCCATCTGCACCTGCGCCTGCAGATTGCCGAGGTTGGCGCGCATGGCGCTGAGGCGCGATTCCAGCGGGCCGCATTGCGCCGGCGGCGGCGATCCGAAGAACAGGAATTGCCGCTGCCCGCAGCCGATCGACTGGGCATAGGCGGCGGTGCGGTCGATTTCGGAGCGCTGCCGGTTGGCGGCGGTCAGATAGCGGCCGGCGCCGGCGGTGCTTGCCTGGCCGGCGCGGGCAATCTGGGCCTGCAGGGCGCGGCAATCGACGCCTTGCGCGAAGGCCGGGACGACGCAGGCCGCGGCACCGGCGGCAGTAAACGCGAGGCCGAATGTCAGATTTTGAGTTGCCGGTGCAAACGCACGTGCCGTCCGGACAATTTGCCGCCGGACGTGCTGGAGACCGGTCCGTATTTTCTTCAGCATGGCCGCTTTCAAAGAACCCGGCGCTGATTCGTCACGCACCGGCAGATTAACCCTACACACTCTGAATTTTGGTTATCTTCTTGACCGCTTGATGGCAACAATTGCGGCCAAACAATTGCAGCCATGACAAGCGACCCCATATACGGGGCTCGCTTTGGAGGCCGTAATGCTCAGAATTGCAGGAATAGTCGCCCTGATCGCCGGGATCGGGCTGGGAAGCGCTGCGCAGGCCGCAGGCGAGCCGGAACTTATTTTTCGCAAATCCACAGTTTTCAAATTTCTGACGCCCAACGACAAGCTGGCGACCTATGCGATCGACGATACCTTGGTCGATGGCGTCGCCTGTCACTATACGGTGCCGGAAAAAGGCGGTTTGAAGGGCATGTTCGGCGTTGCCGAGGAGACCTCGGACGTTTCGCTGGCCTGCCGGCAATACGCGCCGATTAAATTCAACGGCAAATTCGAGCAGGGCGATGTGGTGTTCACCGAGCGCCGTTCGCTGATTTTCAAGAAGCTGCAGATCGTGCGCGGCTGCGACGCTAAGCGCAACGTACTGGTATATATGGTCTATTCCGACCGTCTGATCGAGGGCAGCCCGAAGAACTCGACCTCGACCGTTCCCGTTATGCCCTGGGGGGTACAGACCGACCCGCCGAAATGCGGCGACTATCTCAAGGATTGAGACCGTACGGTTTGCCGATCACTGGCCGCAGGTTACGATCACCGAGCCGTGCGGCGGTGCGGAGGCAGCTTGTTTGACGTCCGTCGAGCCGGTCACATCGTCGGCGGAGCCAAAAGCCGTCGCCTTGCCGAGGCCGAGGCCTGCGCACCAGGCGTCGGCGATGATCCGGCCGCATTCCGTGCGAGAGGCGACACATTCGCTGACGCCGTAACCATCGTCTTGCGCTGCTATGACGAACGACCTTGATTCAGCGGCATTGGCCGGCCCGCGCACCGCAGCCCAGGCGATGAGAACTGCCGCCAGCGGCAGGACGATCGGAGGGATCGGACTGTCCATGGAAAACAGATCTGCGATGGAAAACATCTTGCGCATTACGGCCCGCCAGAATCAGGAAACTGGAAAATACTATGGCCGGTCCATGTGAAAATTCGCTTAACCTACGGCGTAAATATCGATCTTCCGGCGCCTCCAATGCTTGACGGGACGGGCCGCCTCCATCATGGTGCCGCCATGTTGCTCCGCTCCTGCACCCGCCGGACCATTATTCGCTAGCCCACCCGCTGGCTGGAGCCGTCTTTTCGCGCATTGAAACGACAAAGCCTCCCGGCCAGCGGCTGGAGGGAACCCTATGCCGAAACCCAACTCGAACACATCGTCGCTGCGCCTGTACAACACGCTGACCCGATCGAAGGAGGAGTTTCGCCCCATCGATCCCGCCAACGTGCGCATGTATGTCTGCGGGCCGACGGTCGATGACTTCGCCCACATCGGCAACGCCCGGCCGGTCATCGTGTTCGACGTGCTCTACCGTCTGCTACGCCATCTCTACGGCAAAGAGCACGTGACCTATGTCCGCAACATCACCGACGTCGACGACAAGATCAACGCGCGCGCCGCCGAGCGCAGCATCACCATCCGGCAGTTGACCGAAGAGACCAACGCCATCTTCCAGCACGATGTGA
>JAQGJO010000132.1 GCA_028290595.1 Hyphomicrobiales bacterium
GCGACCTCGTGATCGACCCGTTCAACGGCACCGGCACGACAGGCGCCGTGGCAAAACGTCTCGGCCGCCGCTACATCGGCTTCGAACGCGACCAGACCTATGCGACCGCGGCGGAAGCGCGCATCGCGGCCATCGAACCGCTGCCGGAAGCCACCCTGGCGCCGTTCATGACCGCGCGCGATGCCCCCCGCGTAGCGTTCTCCGAACTGATCGAGCGCGGCATGATTTCGCCCGGCGCCAAGCTGGTGGACTCCAAAAAGCGCCACGGCGCGCTGGTCCGCGCCGACGGCGCCATCATGCTCGGCGACAAGGTCGGCTCGATCCACCGCATGGGCGCGGTAGCGCAGGGCTCGGAGGCCTGCAACGGCTGGACCTTCTGGCACATCGAGACCAAGAAAGGCCTGCGGCTGATCGACGAACTGCGCGCCGAAATCCGCTCCGAGATGGCTGCCGTCTGATTTACGCAGGCCAGAGAGCCGCATTTTGCCTTGATTACGGCTATACTGAATCGGATTCGCAATCCCACACAGGCCGTCATTTACGGTCGAGGATGTCGTCCGATGCGCTCCCAAGGATCCGAAAATTTATTGGTGCTGCCGCTGCTGCCGATCTTTCTGGTCGGCGTGCCTCCGATGCTGTTGCTGAGCTTCCTGGGCTTTGCCGGCCTAGTGATCCTCGGCGTTCTGTCGATTTGCATTGGCCTGTCCGGCGGACTGGAAGCGAACAGCCATTTCAATCAGGAAGTCATCGTCCACGGCTATGCCCGCCGTTCGGAGCGGGCCGCCCAGGCATCGAACCTGCATTCGGCCATGCGTTTCTCCACGGTGATGAATGCAGCCGGCGCCGGATTGATCGTCGCCGGGCTGGTCGGGTTTTTCTGCTTTGGCTGATCGAGATCTGCGCTCCCGGCTAACCATTTAACTCGTCATTCCGGGATGCGCCACTTGGCGCAGGCCTCAGATGTGCAATTGCGCATCGGGGAATCCATAACCCCTGCAGGGAAGTATGGATTCCGGGCTCGCGACTTCGTCGCGCCCCGGAATGACGGTACTCACGAACTCGTCGCTTGCGCTTTTTGCCAAAATTTGAGCATGGACATGCCGCCTGCGGCAACGCCGCCGTGTCCTGATCTCGGCAACAAGAACGCAAGGGGAATTTCGATGCTCAAATTCTATTTCAACGGGGCCCCAAACCCCAACAAGGTCGCGCTGTTTCTGGAAGAGTCCGGCCTGCCTTTCGAACCGGTGCCGGTCGACACCCGCAAGGGCGATCAGTTCAAGCCGGAATTCCTCAAGGTGAATCCGAACGGCAAGGTGCCGGCGATCGACGATGACGGCGTGTTGGTTTTCGACAGCAACGCCATCCTGCTGTACCTCGCCGAGAAGACCGGCAAATTCCTGCCGCCGAACACGCCCAAAAATCGCGCGCAGTTGCTGTCATGGCTGATGTTCGTCGCGAGCGGCGTCGGGCCCTATTCGGGCCAGGCGGTGCATTTCAAGCACGCCGCGCCGAAAGACCTGGAATATGCCCACAACCGTTACCAGTTCGAAGCGCAGCGCCATTACGGCATTCTCAATGATCATCTCGCGGGCAGCCGCTACATGATCGGCGACACCTACACCATCGTCGACATGGCGCTGTGGGGATGGGGGCGGATGGCGCCCTATGTGATGGGCGATGAGGTCTATGCCAAATTTCCCAACGTCAAACGCCTGGTCGACGAGATCTCGGCAAGACCGGCCGCCACGCGGGCGATCGCGCTAAAGGACAAGTTCACCTTCAAGACCGAAATGGACGACGAGGCAAAGAACATCATGTTCCGCCATCTCAGGACCAAGGCGGCGTAGCGCAACCTCAATCGTCATGGCCGGGCTTGTCCCGGCCCAGTTCGATCCCGGCTCGATCTGGCTGCGCCGCCTGATGCTGGAGACCGGGCGCGAACTCGAGGGCCCCAGGCGGCGGGCGGCCTGAGTCCGGCCGCCTGTCACGGCCGCCAGAACGGCTTGCTGACCTCCTGGGCGATCGACGACCAGCATGTTCCCATGTCCTGAAGTTCGCGGTCGCCCAGATCAGCCAGATCGCGCCGCAAGCGCGCGCGCGCTCGCCAAACCGGAACGACCGCAACAAGATCGCGAGACAGGATGATCAGCGCGTTCATCGATAGTCTCGATGGACGGTGAAATCGCTGTCCGCTTTCGGTGCAGGTGCTTGTCACGAGAGACGCTCCTGACGCTTGCCGTCGATATAGACACTGACGATCATGTCATCGGAAGGCTGGTGTTCGGGAGCCACGGGCGTGATCTGGGCCTGAATGCACTTCCACGCGCCGTTCTCGAACAGATAGGTATCGGTGTAGGTGGTCATGTCGGTCACTTCCTTGCCATCGCGGCGGCGGGTGGCCTTGTTGGTGGAGCGCACCAGCGCGACGTCGCCGATCACGGTGATGAGTTCGTCGCGGACATCCCAGTAGACGATGATTTTGGGATCGAACGCGGTTGCCCAATATTTCAGATAGCTGGCGCGGTCCCAGCGCTGGCCGGTGGGCCAGATGCTGATGAACTCGGGATGCAGAATGGCGTCGTGCGAGGCGACGTCGTTGGTCACGAAATTATGGATGAAGCGCGCATTCAGCGCACGCAATTGGCTCATGGTGTCGGTCGATGGGTCGCTGTGCCGGGCAAGTTGCATGTTGATCTCCTCAAAATTGTCAAACCGCCAGTTGGCGGGCTTTTTCCGCAGTCGCATCGTCAGCCGGATAAAAACATTCGATCTTCAATTTTTGCAGCGCTGCATCGGTCGGCATCGCCAGCGTCGTAAAGGTTGAAAAGAAGGCAAGGCGATAGTCGCCCTTGCGGAGCTGCATGGTCATGACCGGAGACGATCCGGCCGGATTGCGCGGCAACCGCCATTCGGCCGACAGACCGGGATAGAGCATGACTTCTTCGAGCAGTTGGGCGGCGACCCTGCTGCCCTGCGCGACCTCGCGATGAAGGATCTGAATCATCTGGCCGGCGAACTCGTCCCAGTTCACGATGAACTGGCGCAGGCCCTTTGGATGGAAAACCACATGCATGGCGTTGTTGGCGAGACCGGATTCCATTTCGTAAGACGCAAAAAACGGCTTGAACAGCCGCGCCGACGCCTGGTTGCGCATGCGGACGTCCCAGCGCCCATCGATGACGATTCCGGGATAGGGCTCCTGTTGCCGAAGGATGAAATCCAGCGCCTGGCGCACCGGCTGTAGATTTTCGGCCGCCAATCCCTGGTCGCCATAGGGTGGCACGAAACCGGCCGCCACATGCAGCGCGTTGCACTCCTCGAGCGGCAGGTCGAGCGCGCTGCCGAGCAACTGCACCATCTCGCGGCTTGGTTGCGCGCGTCCGGTTTCCAGAAAACAGACATGCCTGGCCGAGACATTCGCATCAACAGCCAGTTCGATCTGGGTGAGGCGACGCACATTGCGCCAGTGCTTCAGCAGGCTGCTGAAGTGCCCGACGGCGACATTATCCGGCATCGAGTCTTGGGTGCTCATGGGATCAGCCTAGGCTTTGAGATCAGAAGATCAATTACCTCGAACGTAAGTCACGATGCACAGGAATGGCGTGCAGGCATGGGGTTTCAGCACGCAAAAATTCACCCTCGCGACTGCAACGGCACGGCGCGCGCCCGGCTTTTCGCAGTTGCCCCTTTTCGACTCTCATGCCATCAAGCCGTGATCGCCGGGGCATGTCATGACCGTACTGATTGCAGGCGGTGGCATTGGCGGTTTGACGCTGGCGCTCAGCCTGCATCAAATCGGCATTGCCGCCAAAGTGTTCGAAAGCGTACCGGCGCTGAAGCCGCTCGGCGTCGGCATCAACGTGCTGCCGCATGCCGTGCGCGAACTGATCGAGCTTGGCCTGATGGAACAGCTCGATGCGGCGGGCGTGCGCACCCGGGAGCTCGCCTATTTTTCCAAGCACGGCAAGCCGATCTGGAGCGAGCCGCGCGGCATTGAGGCCGGTTACAAATGGCCGCAATTTTCGATCCATCGCG
>JAQGJO010000137.1 GCA_028290595.1 Hyphomicrobiales bacterium
CCGCGCGCCGTTGCATCCCGGCGGCATTCCGAACCTGCCGGACGACGTCACCCGCGAGGCCTACAGTCATGAGGTTTCATCGGCCGGCTTCTGGGCGGGCGGCGGCGCGGTCAACTTCCCCGCCTTCTATTCCTATGCCTACCCGTCGCCGCCTGGTTTTGCTGCGGCAAAGGTTTCTCCGCAGGCCGCATACTTCGACAAAAACCTCGGAGAATTTCTGCTGCCCTATGATGCGGTACGGCGGGCCGATGATCCCGAGGCCACGCTCATGGCCTTCCTGGAAAGCACCTATCGCGCCGCTGCCGATCTCGCGCAGTGGGATGCGGCTGCGCTCGAATGTCAGATCGGCATACCCGGACGGCCGAGGCCTGTTTCGACCTCCTGATTGGAATGTTCAAAAGACCGAGCCAGGGTGTGCCGAAGCCGCTCAATGAGCGCACGCACGGCCGGTGCAGCGCCACGGCGGATCGGCGCCACCGCCGTGATCTGGAATGATGGGATCGGAAAATCAGGCAATAGTCGAACGAGTGCCCCGGACGCCAACAGATCGCGCACCATATATTCCGAAAGCAGCGCAATCCCGCTTCCAGCAACTGCGGCATCGATCAGGATTTGAGCGTCGTTCGAGCTCAGGGTCGGCGTCACTTCGACCGTTACGAGGCCCTGTTTGGCCTTGAACGTCCATGCGCTCCCCGTGGGGAGATAGTTCAGGCAGGCATGGGCCGCCAATTCGCGAGGGTGGCGCAGAGGCGCGTGCCCGCCGATATAGGTCGCCGCCGCGCAAATCACCCGATCGACCGTGAGCAAATGTGTTTCCGCGACGCCGCCGTACGTAGCCCAATAGGCGCCGACCGCGAGATCGAAACCCTCTGCCACCGGATCGACGGGACGGTCCATCAGCACGATCTCAAGCCTCACACGCGGGAAGTCCGCGCGATAGGTGCTGACAATGTCTCGAAGCTGAAAAATCGTCAGCGATGTTGGGAATTTGACGCGCAGAAAATCCTCTACCTCCTCAGACGAACTGCCCGCATCCCGCAACAGGTCCTCGAAACCGGCAATGGCGAGACGGGATCGCTCAAGATAGCGGCGACCAGCCTCCGTGAGGGAAAGATGGCGCGTGGTCCGCTCAAACAGGACCGTCTTCAGTTGATGCTCCAGTTGAGTGACGCGTTTGGTGACGACCGATGCCGCCAGGCCAAGCTCGCGTGCGGCTGCCGAAAAACTTCCACGGCGCGCTGCGACCTGGAAGGCCTTGAAATTCAGGTAGGTATCCATCAGCTCACTCGTTTCGCATTAAAAGATCGCTCAAATACGCATATTCTACTACAAATCGCATGATGCTATCGGTCGATTTCAAAGCCGTTTAACGAGCAGAGGAAATCGCACATGGCTCGCGCAGCCGTACCCACCATTCTGGAACCGGCTCGATCGGTCCCGGTCTATGGCGAATACGACGTCGTGGTATTGGGTGGCGGCCCTGCCGGCATCGCGGCGGCAGTTGCGGCCGGACGCAGTGGCCGCTCGACGCTCATGATCGAGCGCTATGGCTTTCTCGGCGGCATGGGGACAGCCGCAGGGGTCACCAACTTCTGCGGGTTGCATGCCAATGTTCAAGGCGAAAAACGGCGGGTGGTCCATGGCGTCGCGGACGACCTTCTGGATCGCATCGAACATTTAGGCGGCCTGCGTGAACCTCATGACGTGTTCGGGCGCATTCAGGCGCAGGCTTACGATACGTCGGCCTACAAGATCGCCGCCGACGAACTCCTGGTCTCTGCCGGAGTAGATATCCTGTTCCACGCACTGGCGAGTGGGCTGCATATGGAGACGCCCGGGCGCATAGGAGCGGTCTTCGTCGAGACGAAGTCGGGCAGGCGGGCCGTCAAGGGACAGATTTTTATCGACTGTTCGGGCGACGGCGATCTCGCGGCCTGGGCCGGCGCTCCCTTCGAGTTGGGCGACGGCAATGGCAATATGCTCTACCCCTCCTCGATGTTCCGCATCAACGCCGTCGACTCCGCGCGCGTCGATCATTCGTGGACAGGCCTCGGCAAGTTGATGGCGGAGGCGGAGCGCACCAGCAACCGCCGCTTTCCGCGCAAAACACCAATCGTGCGCCCGCACCGAAGCGGAATCGAATGGCGCGCCAACATGACTCAGGTCGCACGTGAAGATGGCACCGCAATAGATGGCACCGATGCCGACGATCTGTCACGCGGCGAGATTATCGGCCGTCGTCAGATCGCGGATGTGTTCCAGTTTCTGAAGACGGTTCCGGGCTTTGAGAATTCCTACATCGTCGATATCGCGCCGCAGATCGGCATTCGCGAAACCCGCCGCATCGTCGGCCGTTACATGCTGAGCGAAGACGACGTGCTCAGTTGCGCGAACTTTGAAGATACGATCGGCGTCAATGGCTGGCCGATCGAAGCACATGTGAGTGGCGACATCCTTGTCAAATGGGCACCGGACGGCTCAAGAGGCTACAATCAACTGCCGTTCAGGATGCTGCTGCCGCAACAGGTCGACAATCTGCTGGTGGCGGGGCGCTGCGCTTCCATGACCCACATGGGGCAGTCCGCGGCACGCGTCTCCGGCGCATGCTTCGTGATGGGCCAGGCCGCGGGGACAGCCGCCGACATGGCGATTGCTGCTCAGTCTACACCGGAGGAGATTTCCGTCGTCGCGTTGCAAGACCGATTGCAGCGAGACGGCGCATTCCTCGGACGAACAGAAGTCTGAAGCGGTATTATTTTTTGAATAAGGGGAGGTTATTCGACATGCGATTGATCACTGTGCTCGTATCGCTCATGGCCATGTACGCCGCGCCGGCACTGGCCGAAGGCCCCAAAGCCGGCGACTGGCCAACGAAACTCGTCAAGATCGTGGTCCCGTTCGCGCCGGGTTCGACTCCTGATATCGCCGCACGTATTCTGGCGGACGGCCTGCAACAGAGGGTCCCGAGCTCTGCATTCGTGGTTGAGAACAAGCCGGGCGCAAGCGGCAACATTGGCACCGATGCGGTCGCCAAGGCCGCCCCTGACGGGAGTACGATTGGCGTCAGTATCGGCGGTCCCCTGGCGATAAACACCATTTTGTTCAGCAAGCTCAATTACGATCCATCAAAAGACCTTGCGGCCGTCACTCTACTCGCCACACAGCCCAGCGTCCTCGCCGTCAATACAAGTCTCGGCGTCGACAGCGTTGCCGATCTGATCGCTCTGCTGAAGAAAGATCCTGGCAAATACACTTACGGATCCATTGGCGTCGGCTCTTTGTCGCACTTGGCAATGGAGGCAATCGGGCAGAAGGCGGGAGCAAGAATGGTGCATCTGCCTTTGCAAGGCTCACCAGCCGCGATGACGGCGCTGCTGCGAGACGACGTTCAATTGGCATTGCTTCCGTCGATTGCCGTCACGCCCCAGTTGGAATCCGGGGCAATCAAGATTCTCGCCATTTCCACGCAGAAGCGCTCACCCTTTTTGCCTGATACGGTGACCCTTAAAGAGGCCGGTATTGATGTTGAGGCCGACGCCTGGCTGGGCCTGATCGCACCGGCCGGTACTCCACCAGAAATGCTAGCGCGGATGCAGGCGCTGGCAACCGAAGTGATTACATCCCCGGCCGCGCGCGACAAGCTGGCCACTCAGCAGATGGAGCCAGTCGGCAGTACGGCGGTTGAGTTCCGCGCCGTTATCAACGCCGAAGTTCGCCGCTGGGAGCCGCTGATTAAGGCTGCGGGCATTAAGATCAATTGATCCTCGAGTTTCGTCACGTCCCGTAAATCTCCTGCGCCACTTTAAGGAACTCCGCCTCGCGGTCGGCGTCCGCCGTGCCGAGCAGATTCACCTTCAAGGCTTCGCGGATTTCCGGCGGCGCATCGTCGAGCGCGCCGCGCACGGTGACGCCGCGACCTGATTTCGCATAGAAGGCCTGGCCCGCCGGATCGAGGAAGAAGTTCATCAGCAGCCGCGCTGCATTGCGATGTGGCGCATTGCGCAGCATCGCCAGCATAAAGGTCTGGTAGGGCGAGCCTTCCGTCGGCCAGATGAACTTCACCGGCAATTGTTTCAGTAGAATGTAATCGGAAAACTTCTGCGGAAAATAGATGGCGTATTCGCCACGCGCGACGCGCTGCGCGCCTTCCAGCAGATTGCGGGTGAAGACGAGATCCTGTTTCGCCAAGGCCGTCTGATAATCGCGGCCGAGCTTTTCCAGGGTGACGGCAAACGTCGCATAGCCTTCGCCGGACGCGCGCGGATCGTCGGCCAGGATCTTGCCCTTGAAGCGCGGGTGCAGCAGATCGGCGAAGCTCTTGGGCTCGTCCGCCGGCGGCACCAGCCGCGTGTTGATCATGAAACCGAAGATATTCTGGAAGATCGAGATGCGCGTATCGTTTTCGCGGAACCCCTCGATCAGATTGGCTTCATTGGGCAGGCCGCCGTGCGGCTGGAACTGGCCGGTACGAT
>JAQGJO010000144.1 GCA_028290595.1 Hyphomicrobiales bacterium
TCGATGCCTTCCCGGTCAACCTGGGAATCTCCGGCAAGGGCAACGCGGCGCAGCCTGGCGCATTGGTGGAGATGATCGAGGGCGGTGCCTGCGCGCTGAAGCTGCACGAGGATTGGGGCACCACGCCCGCCGCCATCGACAACTGCCTGACGGTTGCCGACGATCACGACGTCCAGGTGATGATTCACTCCGACACGTTGAACGAGAGTGGCTTCGTCGAAGACACCATCGCCGCCTTCAAGGGCCGCACCATCCACGCCTTCCACACCGAAGGCGCCGGCGGCGGCCATGCGCCCGACATCATCAAGGTCGCGGGGCTGAAAAATGTGCTGCCGTCCTCGACCAATCCGACGCGGCCTTACACCGTCAACACGCTCGACGAGCATCTCGACATGCTGATGGTGTGCCACCATCTCGATCCGTCGATTGCGGAAGACCTTTCATTCGCCGAAAGCCGTATCCGCAAGGAGACCATTGCGGCCGAAGACATCCTCCACGACCTCGGCGCGCTGTCGATGATGTCGTCTGATAGTCAGGCCATGGGCCGGCTCGGCGAAGTCATCATCCGTACCTGGCAGACCGCGGACAAGATGAAGAAGCAGCGTGGCTCTTTGCCGGGCGAAAAGGGCAACAACGACAACAAGCGCGTTAAACGTTACGTCGCCAAATACACCATCAACCCCGCCATCGCTCATGGCGTCTCCAAGCACATCGGCTCGGTCGAGAAGGGCAAGCTCGCCGATCTGGTGATCTGGACGCCGGCCTTCTTCGGCGTCAAGCCGGATATGGTGATCAAGGCTGGCACCATCGTCGCAGCCCAAATGGGCGATCCCAACGCCTCGATCCCGACGCCGCAGCCAGTGCATTACCGGCCGATGTTCGGCGCCTTCGGCAAGGCGCTGACCGCCTCGTCGCTGGTCTTCGTGTCGAAGGCCGCGGCCAAGAGTGATTTGCGCAAGCGTTTGGGCGTCGACAAGCAGTTCGTCGCGGTCGAGCACACCCGCGACATCAACAAGAAGAGCATGATCCACAACGACGCCACGCCGAACATCGAGGTCGATCCCGAAACCTATGAGGTGAGGGCGGACGGCGAGTTGCTCACTTGCGCGCCGGCCGACGTGCTGCCGATGGCGCAAAGGTATTTCCTCTTCTAGTGTGAGGAAATGAAGCGCGTTACCGAAGTGAAACCCGCCAGTGCGTGGGCGACCGAGAGTGCGGCCGACCGCGTCATCCTCGACGCCGGCGACCGCAACCGGCGGCGCATTGTCATGACCGGAGAGAAGGGCACGCACTTCCTCCTCTACGCCGAGAAGCCGGTCAGCCTGCATGACGGCGATGGGTTGGTGCTGGACGATAGTTCGATCGTGCTGGTATGCGGCGAGGCGGAAAAGCTGATCGAGATTTCCGCCGGCACTGCGCTCGATACCGTGCGGCTGGCCTGGCATCTCGGCAATCGCCACACCGACGTGCAGATCGTGCGCGACAAGATTCGTATTCGCCGCGATCATGTGCTCGAGGGAATGCTGATCGGGCTTGGGGCGCATCTGCACGCGGTCGATGCCGCGTTCGATCCGGAGTCGCCGACGCCGTCGCATGAACACGGTCACGCGCATCGCCATGGCCATCATCATGGCGGATAACGACCTCCAGCCCGCGTCGCTCTATCGCCTGATGGCCTGGCTGTCACCGTCGTTTCCGGTCGGCGCCTTCTCCTATTCCAGCGGCATCGAATGGGCGGTGGAAGTGGGCGACATCACGGATGCCGAGACGCTGAAATCCTGGCTCGGCGTCATGCTGGCCGAAGGCGGCGGCTACTGCGACGCCGTGTTGTTCACGCATGCGCACCGCGCCGTCGTGAGCAGCGACGATAAGGCGTTGCGGGACGGGGCCGAGCTCGCCGCCGCCTTTGCCCCGTCGAAGGAGCGTCATCTCGAAACCACGGCGCAGGGCAATGCCTTTATTGAGGCCACGCGCGCTGCCTGGGGCTGCGAGGCCGTGGAACGGCTCAAGACGCTCTGGGACGGCCCGGTGGCCTATCCGGTGGCGGTTGCCGTCGCGTCCGCGGGCCACGGCATCGCGCTGGAGCCGGCGCTGGCGGCCTATCTACAAGCCGTCGCTGCCAATTGGGTGTCGGCCGGGGTGCGCCTCGTCCCGCTCGGGCAGAGCGACGGCCAGCGCGTGCTGGCCGGCCTCGAAGCCGCCGTCACCGCGACTGTCCAGCGTGCGCTTGACGCCAAGCTCGACGACCTTGGCTCATCGGCCTTCCGCGCCGATCTGGCCAGCGCGCGGCACGAGACCCAATACACCCGGCTGTTCAGGAGTTGAGAATGAAAAATCCCCACGGCCCCAATCCCCATGGGCCTTTGCGCGTCGGTGTTGGCGGCCCGGTAGGCTCCGGCAAGACCGCGCTAATGGACCTGTTGTGCAAGAAATTGCGCGACCGCTACGAGATCGCCGCTATCACCAACGACATCTACACCAAGTGGGATGCTGAATATCTGGTGCGCTCCGGCGCATTGCCGGCCGAGCGCATTGCCGGCGTCGAGACGGGCGGCTGTCCGCATACGGCCATCCGCGAAGACGCCTCGATCAATCTCGCCGCGGTTGCCGAGATGCGCGCCAAGTTTCCGGACCTCGATCTGGTGCTGATCGAATCCGGCGGCGATAATCTCGCCGCGACGTTTTCGCCGGAGCTGGCCGACCTCACCATCTACGTCATCGACGTTGCCGCGGGCGATAAGATTCCTTCCAAAGGCGGACCCGGCATCACGCGCTCCGATCTCTTGGTGATCAACAAGATCGATCTCGCGCCTTATGTCGGCGCCTCGCTCGAAGTCATGGATCGCGACGCCAAGAAAATGCGCCACGCGCGACCTTACGTTTTCACCAATCTGCGCGAGGGCAAAGGCGTCGACGTGATCGCCAAATTCATCGAGGATAAGGGCGGGCTCCGCGCCTGACGGCAAAAAAAATGGGACGCCCGTTTCCGGACGCCCCTCACTCGCCTGAGTGATTTCTGATTTAGCGATAGCGGCAACGGCGGTTGCCCCAGTCGTCTTCGTAGCAGACGCGTTCGCGATAGCCGCGGCGATAGCGCGGTTCGGCATTGGCCCCGA
>JAQGJO010000253.1 GCA_028290595.1 Hyphomicrobiales bacterium
GCATGGGCCGAATGATGATTGTCGCCGATCGCCCGCAGCGCCAGTCCTGAGCGCGTGCGCGTCAGGTACCAGGCGACTGCAGCGACGAGCACGAAGCTGGCGTAGACGAAAGCATCTTCGCCGAACACCAGTTTGCCGACGAACGGCAGATCGGAGAGATAGGGAATATAGAGATGCGGCGGCGCATCGCGCTTCAAGCCGACATAGCCCGCCCCGAGGAGCCCCGAGAGGCCGACGCCGACAATGGTCAGCGCCAGGCCCGCCGCCACCTGATTGATCGCCAGGCCGATCGTCAGCAGGCCGAACAGAGCCGCCAGCACCATGCCGGCCGCCATGCCCGCCAGCGCGCCGATGAGCGGCGAGCCGCTGAGATAGGCAGCGGCAAAGCCCAGCGCAGCGCCAACGATCATCATGCCCTCGACGCCGAGGTTGAGGACGCCGGCGCGCTCCGTCACCAGTTCACCAATGGCCGCGATGATCAGCGGCGTCGCCGCCGTGACGATGGTCATCAGCACGAGTTCGAGGATCGCAGGCGTCATGCCAAGGCTCCCAGCCGAAAACGGATGCGATAGCGCGTCGCCGCGTCGGCGATGAGAACGCACATCAGCAGGAGGCCCTGGAAGGCGCGCGTCATGTCAACGGGCAACTTGAGCGCCACCTGCGCCGATTCGCCACCGATATAGGTCAGTGCCAGCACGAGCCCCGCAATGAGAATGCCGAACGGCGACAGCCGCCCCAGAAAGGCGACGATGATGGCAGTGAAGCCATAGCCCGGCGAAATCGTCGGCTGCAACTGGCCGATCTGCCCCGCCACCTCGCAGATGCCGGCGAGCCCGGCCAGGCCGCCGGAAATCGCAAAGACGGCGATCGTCAGCCAGCGGTCGCTGAAGCCGGCGAACCGCGCGGCGCGCGGCGCTTCGCCGACCAGCCGCACCTCGAAACCGAACAGGGTGCGGGCGAAGACGAAGGCGGCGATCAGCACCGCCAGCACCGCCAGGATGACGCCCGCATGCAGCCTGTCGCCCTCGGCGAGATAGGGCAGATGGGCGACATCGTCGAAGGTGACGCTCTGCGGAAAGTTGAAACCTTTCGGATCGCGCAGCGGCCCGCGCGAGAGATAGTCGAGGATGAGCTCCGCCACATAGACGAGCATCAGGCTTGTCAGGATTTCGGAAACGCCAAGCCAGACTCGTAACAACGCCGGTATCATCGCGTAGAGCGCACCGGCCAGTATGCCGAGCACCAGCATCGCCGGCAATATCCACCAGCCGCCAATGACCGATTGATAGGCCCCGTCATGGGTGATGATGCCGAGCCACCCTCCGACCAGACCGCCGATGACGAACTGTCCTTCGGCGCCGATGTTCCAAAGATTGGCGCGAAAGCAGAAGCTGAGGCCGATGGCGATGAGCACCAGCGGGCACGCCTTGACGGCCAGTTCCTGCAGCGACCAGCCCTCGAGCAAGGGCTCGACAAAATAGACCGAGAAGGCGCGCGTCGGCGATTTGCCCATCAGCCAGACGACGAGGCCACCGAGAAGGATGGCGGCGACAAGGGCTATGATCGGCGCGCCGATATCAAGCGCCAGCGAGCGCGACGGGCGCGCTTCGAGATCAATGCGCATGCGCGGCTGCCGTCTGATGTCCCGTCCCGGTCATTAGCAGGCCGATTTCCTCACGCGTTGCGCCTCTCGCATCGAGCGCTTCCGACAGGCGCCCATCATGGATGACGGCGATGCGATCGCAGATTTCGAACAGTTCGTCGAGATCCTGGCTGATGAGAAGCACCGCCGCGCCGCGCGCCGCCAGATCGACCAGCGCCTGGCGAATTGCGGCACAAGCGGCTGCATCGACGCCCCAGGTCGGCTGGTTGACCACCAGGATCTTTGGCTCGCTGAGGATTTCGCGCCCGACGACGAATTTTTGCAGATTGCCGCCCGACAAAGTCCGCGCCGCCGGGTCTGGACCCGCCTTGCGCACATCGAAGACCGAGATAATCGACTGGGCGAGCGCTTTGGCGCGATCGAAGCGGACGAGACCACGCTGCGCGACATCCGCCGTCGCGTGACGTGACAGGATGACATTCTCCGCCAGCGAAAAATCCGGCGCCGCCGCGTGGCCGTTGCGTTCTTCGGGCACGAAGGCAGCACCCAGAAGCCGGCGGCGAGTGATGTCGTTGTCGCCGATCTTGGCGCCATCGATACGGATGCCATCTGCCCGCGTGCCGGTGCGCTCGCCCGATAGAACAGCGAACAATTCGGACTGTCCGTTGCCAGCGACGCCGGCAATGCCGAACACTTCGCCGCCGCGTACGGCCAGCGAGATATGTTCGAGATCGACGCCGTGAATTTCCTCGGCCTCGATCGAAAGATCATCGACGATGAGGCGTTGCGGCCCCGCCGCCCGTGCCGTCGGCGCCTGAATATCGGAAATCTGCGTGCCGACCATGAGGGCAGCCAGAGACCGCGCGCTTTCCTTGCGCGGATCGCAAGAACCGACCTTTTTGCCAAGCCGCAGGATCGTGGCGCTCTCGCAAAGGCGTTTCACTTCGTCGAGCTTATGGGAAATATAAAGCAGCGACCGGCCTTCCGCCTTCAGGCGATCGAGCGTTTCAAACAGCCGGTAGGATTCCTGCGGCGTCAGCACCGATGTCGGCTCGTCGAGAATGACAAGGCGCGGGTTCTGCAGCAGGCAACGCGCGATCTCGATCCGCTGGCGCTCGCCGGCCGACAGCGACCAGACCTCCCGGTCAGGCTCCAGCGGCATGCTGTAACGCTCCGCCACTTCCGCGATACGCGCGCGCAAGCCGCTGAGATTCTGGTCGCGCGGCAGCACAAGGGCGATGTTTTCGGCGACGGTGAGATTGTCGAAGAGGGAAAAATGCTGAAACACCATGCCGATGCCGCGCGAACGGGCATCTTCCGGCCCGCTCAGCCGGACCTGCTCTCCCCCTATCGCGATCGTGCCTTCAGTCGGCTCCAGCAACCCGTAGATGATTTTGACGAGTGTCGATTTGCCGGCGCCGTTTTCGCCGATCAGCGCATGCGCTTCGCCCTCGTGAATATCCAGATCGATGTGGTCGTTGGCGACAAAATCGCCGAAACGCTTGACGATGCCGCGCAGGGACAGCAGCGGCGCACCATCCATTCTTTGTAGGTCCACCATCGTCTCCGGCGCCTTTCGACCAGCCGGTCCGCCCAGGCAAAGTGAGCTAGTCCAGCCGTGCGCCATCTCAAGACGACACCTGTGCCGGCGTCAAGCGCCGGCGCCAAGGCGGGCGTCATTTCCCGCTTCAATCCCGCAATGAAATTCGGACCAGCTAATTCTTGACCGAGAGAAGCAGCCGCGACGGATGCCGCGCCGAATGGTGCAGCGTATCGCGCCCGACCTTGTTGGGTGTGTAGCTGTGGGAAAAGATCGGATCGGTCACGGGCGAATCGCCGTTGGCGATCTCGATCCGCAGCCTGGCTCCCGGCTCGACCCGATAATGCGCGTGCATCAGCGGCACGCGGCATTCGACGATCACGCCGGACATCAGCTTTTGCTCGGAGCGGTGATCGAGAACCGGCGAACGCGGCTGGCTCCGCTCGGCATCGATCCGGCGATGCGAGACCTTCAACCACCCTTTGGTGATGACCGCGGGCCGGCGTTTGCTCTCAGGCGACGGCATTTCCGACACCCGGACGATGAGGTCCGTATCTGGAGCAGTGGAGGAAAGATAAGTCACCAGCTCCGACGCGCCCGCAATCGTCATTGGCGCATCCAGCGGC
>JAQGJO010000298.1 GCA_028290595.1 Hyphomicrobiales bacterium
TGGAAGCAGGTTTTCCGAAAATCAATTTCCATGGCTGGATGGGCGTCTATGCGCCGGCGGGAACATCGGCGGATATCGTCGCGAAATTGGAAGGCTGGTTTCTGCAGATTGCCCGCTCGGAGGAAACCGCCGCCTTCTTCGATCGCATCGGCGCCGATCCCTTTCCGCTCACCGCGGCCGAATTCAAGGCATGGGAAGCGGCGGAATTCAAGGAATGGAAAGTGCGTGCGAAGATTGCAGATATCCAGCCGCAGTAGGGCTTTTTGAGATTTAGATGCTAGCGACGCGCACCGCCCTCATCCGACCCTCGCGATGCGAGGGTCACCTTCTCCCGTAAACGGGAGAAGGATTCCGCGCGTCTTCCTTCGCCCGCTTCGCGGGAGAAGGTGGCCCTTGCGCAGCAAGGGTCGGATGAGGGCGGTGCGCTTATATCTTCGCGTGAGGTTTATGCGATCAGCATTTCCGCTATTTCGGAACGCCGCGCATAACCGTTCTTAAAGCCTTGAAATCGCGCATTTCAAACAATGCTGCCCGCAGCCAAGGTGCAACGCTCTTGGATGCGCCTCCATTGCAGCTTGCAAAAGCAATGCGCTAGCTCTGTCGAGACGAATGATCCCAATTCAAAAGAATGGATCGTTCCGCATCGGGGGGAACTATGGCAGCGATCAAGAGTGTATTCCTGGCAACGTCGTCAACTATGTTGCTGGTGGGCGGCATGGTGCAGGCAGCGGATCTGCCGTCGCGCAAGGCGGCGCCGGTGGAATATGTGCGCGTCTGCGATGCCTACGGCGCAGGCTTCTATTGGATTCCTGGCTCAGACACCTGTTTGAAAGTGGGCGGCCGCGTGCGCATCGATACATGGTACACGCCGGCGCGCAGTGCCGTGCAGCTCCGTTCGGCTGGTGGCCCGGCCTATACGGGAGCACCGGGCGGCGGCACGGCGAGTTCGACGTTCACAAACGGAAACGGCGTCGATGCGCTCGGCTGGTATGCGCGCGGCCTGGTGATGATGGACGCCAGAACGCAGTCCGCCTGGGGCACGGTGCAAACCGTCATCTCGCTACGCTTCGGTGCGCAAACCGGCCTCGCCCAGACGGCGCCGTTCGTCGGCTATAACATCACGCCGCTTGCCATGGCTGGCGCGACGACGCCGATTATTGAGGCGGCTTACATTCGCTTTGCCGGATTCACATTCGGTCAGGCGGCATCGAACTTCGCCTTCCTGCCGCCGGCGACCTATCATTCCTTGTGGGCGGCCGGCTTCCCCAACGGCATCCGCCAGATTTCCTATACGGCAATTCTAGGCGCCGGCCTGTCAGCCTCGATCGCGCTTGAAAATCGCGGCGATCTCACCACCACCGGCACGGCCAATGCGCTGGGCTTCAATCCGCTTTCGCCGACGGCGGCAACGGCGACGGCAACCAGCCCGCAGCGCCTGCCGGCGCTCGTCGGCAATCTGCGCGTCGACCAGGCCTGGGGTTCGGCCATGCTGTCTGGCGTCGTCCTGCAGAACACCGCGAATTTTGCCACACCTGCCGTGCTCGCCGTCACCAATGGCGTTGGACCGCTGGTGACGAAAACCGGCTGGGCGGTGGGCGCCGGCGTGCGCATCCTGCTGCCGATGCTGGCAACGGGCGATTCCGTGGTCGGCTGGGTTGCCTATGGCGTCGGATCGCTCGACTACACAGCGATGGTCGGCTTGAATTCCAATACGTCGCTCGCCTCCAATTACGTCGGGGGATTCTTGCGGATGGACCGCAACATGACGGTCTATTGCGTCGGCGCCGGCTGTCCGGCCTTCGGGGTCGAGCAGGCAAAGGTGCTCAATCTTGCCGCCATCTTCACCCATTACTGGACGCCGTCGCTGCGCTCAAATCTGCAAGGCACCTACATTCGCCTGACGCCGGGAAACGTCACCCGCAATACCGACTGGACGAACGGCGGTCTATCGGCCGCGACCGGATGGTCCGTGCAGGGCAATGTGATCTGGTCGCCGGTGCGCAACTTCGATATCGGCGCCGAGCTATCCTATGCCCGTCTGAACCAGACATTGGCGGGCTTTGCCGGCGGCCTGCCGACGCCCGTGCCATGCACGGCGGCAGCACCCATGTGCGCGGCGTCGGTCAGCGCCGGCAACTGGACGGGCCGCATGCGGGTCGAGCGGACGTTCTGAGAGGCCGAGTGATGATTCACTTGAACTGTTCGAAGAGCCAACAAGAGCCCTCATCCTGAGGAGCGCCTGCAAGGCGCGTCTCGAAGGACGGGGGCGACACGCCGCAATGAAATGACCGCGTCATGCCCGGCCTTGTGCCGGGCACCCACGCCGTGGGGTGCGTTTGCGATGAAAGAAAGGCCCCGTCCTTCGAGACGCGGGCTGTGCCCGCTCCTCAGGATGAGGGCTTCTGGGACTTGTTATCGCTTGCAATCAATGCGCATGAGCAGCTTGCTCACGCTTCGCAGAGCGTGCGGGCCTGCTGCATGAGCACGGCGGAAATATGCGCCTCGTTGCGCAGGATGCGCTCGGTCGGTCCGCCGATGCCGACGGCCAGCGAGCGGTTGTGGCCCGATTGTGGAACCAGGGTTGCGATGACGGCGGCATCGGGGTTGATGCTGTCCGTCGCGCTGACGAAGCCATGGGTGCGGTAGAAGTTGATGCGATCGAAAAGATAGTTCAACGGCAATTGCGTGCGATCGATCAGCTTCTTTGCCGCCGACCGGCGCCATAGCCGTTCGATCGCATCATCGCTCGCGGTGCTAAGAAGGGTCCAGCCGACGCCGGAACTGACGATCGGACGCTGGCCGTTCGGACGGCTCCTGTAAATGGCGCCGTTGCCGCTCTCGAGCACATAGAGATACTGGATCAGCAGATCGTTCCTGGTGCCGAGCAGAATGGTCTCGCCGCATTCGGCGCGCAGCCGCTCCAAAGCGGAATAGGCGTCGCGGCGCGGCAGAATTTCGTCGCTGACCCAGGAGCCGAGCATGGCGACGCGCGTCGTGGGAAAATAAGTCTTGGTGTCGTTGTCAAAGCTGAGGCAGCCGAGATCAGACAGCGTCTTTAAAATGTCAGCCAGACTGGAGGACGGAAATTTCAATTCCTCGGTCAGTTCCTTCAAGCTCAGCGGACGCCGCAACTGGGCGAACACGCCCAGAACCTCGATCGCCCGCTTTACCGACCGCACCGTCTGGTCTGTCATCCGTTGGTTCCCTCCCGGCCGCATTATAGCCTCGATACCTTATATCAATTCCAAAGAATTTTTACGGAAATCCGAAAATGGAATGCAAGCATTTCCAAGCGTCTGCGGCCCGGCTAGGTTCCTGCTCAATCAACATCTAGCAAGATCTCGCAAGATCGCGGATCAGGGAGCAGGCCATGACGACCCGTGAGCAGAACATATTGCTGACTCGCACCGGCGCTGGCGGGGCTGCCGGGCAGCTTCTGCGCCAATACTGGCAACCTGTTGCCACCAGCGACGAGGTGAGCGCGGACGGCGGCCCGAAGATCGTCAAGGTCATGGGCGAGGAGCTGGTGCTGTTTCGCGACGAGGAGGGCCGCGCCGGTCTGCTCGCCAAACATTGCGCCCATCGCGGTGCCGATCTCAGTTTCGGCCGCATCGAGGACGGCGGATTGCGTTGCCTCTATCATGGCTGGGTGTTCGATGTTTCCGGCCAATGTCTCGAACAGCCGGCAGAGCCGCGCGCCGCCTCTTTCTGCCAGCAGGTGAAGCAGCAGGCCTATCCGCTGCGCGAAGCGGGCGGCATCATCTTCGCTTATCTGGGGGACGGCGAGCCGCCCGCATTGCCGAACCTGGAAT
>JAQGJO010000331.1 GCA_028290595.1 Hyphomicrobiales bacterium
CTGCTCGATGCGCGTGGGCAGGTGGTTGAGAAAGACGCGCTCATTGGCGCCGTTTGGCCCGACGTGATCGTGGAAGACGGCAATCTTGCGGTTCAGACCACTGTGCTCCGCAAGGCGCTTGGTACCAAGCCCAACGGGACCGACTGGATCGTCACCGTCCGGCAGCTCGGCTACCGCCTGATCGTCGGCGAGGCGATCGGCGAGAGTGAGGCAGGCGGCGCCGCGGTCCGGCCGGCGATCGCGGTCCTCTCCCTTCACCAATCTCAGCAGCAGTGGTCCGGAGCAGGAATTCGTCGCCGACGGCGTCGTCGAGGACTTGATCACGGCGCTCAGCCGCTTCCGCACCTTAGCCGTCGTCTCTCGCGCAGCTCGAGCTTTGTCTACAAAGGCCGCGGCGTCGATGCACGGGAGGCCGCGCGCGACCTGGGCGTGCGCTACCTGAACTGCTTTCCTGACGCCCGTTTTCCTGCATCAGTCTCCTTCGCTGCGGGACTGAATCGTCAGCCGCAAGTGCGGCGCCGGCCACGATGAGACAGGCCAAGGTTGCCACCATAGCTGTCTGGCGTTTCATGGTTGGTTCTCCGCTGCTCAGTTCCAGCCGATGTTGCGGAAAACTTCGGTGTAGGGCCCGTCAAGTTCGACCGGCAGCCCGGCATCGCGGCGCTGACGCTCGGTAAGCTGGCGCAGTACGCGCGGGTGGTCGAGGCGCCTGAACAAGACCGTGACTTGCCGGAGGAAATCCTGGAGGCCGGCTGCCGGCTGAGGTTGGTGTATGGAGTAGGAGGTGAACGTCGACATGTGGCGATCTTTCTTGCTGGTACCGCAACAGCGTCGCGCAGATGGATCCGAGAGTAAGGAAACTGCCCTGAAATCTGCCTGAAGTTATCCTGCCGTTTCTGCCCGGCCTTGCCGTGCGCGAGACGATCCGGGCATATTGGGTGCAGGTGCGGGGGGCGTCCGATGTCGCAGAAGGCCGGCTGGTCGATCGATCTCGAGCGAGGCGAGCTGCGCGGCGCGGGCGGGGAGCATGTCGAGCTGCGGCGGCGATCGTTCGAGCTCCTGCTCTACTTGGCGCGCAACCTAGATCGCGTCGTCTCCAAGAACGAGCTCGTAGCGCAGAACTGGCATGGTCTCGCGGTGACCGACGACTCCCTCACCAAATGCGTGTCCGATATTCGCCACGCCCTAGGCTCCGAGCTGCGCGACACCCTGCGCACGGTGAGCGGGCGCGGCTATATGCTGTCGGGTTGGCGCGAGGGGCCGGCTGAGGGGCAACTGTTGCCGGTCATGGCGGTGAGCGATCCGCCGCCACACGCCGCGCCTCCAGGCATCCCACTGGTTGCCGTGCTGCCGTTCCAGAACCTAGGGGGTGAAAAGACTGAGCGTTATTTCGCCGAAGGGGTAGTCGACGACATCATCATGGCGCTGGGGCGCTTCCGCAGCTTTGGGGTGGCCGCGCGCAATTCGAGCTTCGTCTACGGCGGCCGACCGATCGACGTGCGGCAGGTGGCGCGCGAGCTCGGAGTGTCCTACGTGCTCGAAGGCAGCATCAGGCGGGACGGCGGCAAGCTGCGGATCTCCGCACAACTGGCGGGCGCGCATCTTTGGGCGCAGCGCTTTGAGGGCGACGCCGATGAGGTGTTCGACATGCAGGAGCGCGTCTGCGAGGCCATCGCCGGCACGATGGAGCCGGAAGTGATCGATGCCGAGATCGCCCGCTCGCGCCGCAGCCGCCCGGGTAGCCTTGAAGCCTACGACCTCTACCTGCAAGCCTTGCCACGAATGGAAGCAGAGCTGCCGGCCGACAACGCCGATGGCTACCGACTAGCAAGCCGCGCGGTGGAGTTGTCCCCCGATTACGCGCCGGCGCTCGCCATGGCCGCGTGGTTTCTCGAACACCGCTATCATATGGGTTGGCCACCGCTTCATGACGACGATATGGAACGGGTGGCCGCGCTGGTGGAACGCGCCATCATCAATGCCGGCGAAGATGCGCGGATCATCGGCATCTGCGGCTACATGATGATGTCCTGCAAGAAGTTCGATCGGGCAGTCGCCCTCTGTCGGCGAGCGCTGCAACTGAACCCTAACAATGTCGACGCAGTGCGCGCCGCCGCGATCGTGCAACTGCATATTGGCAGCGTGGAGGAAGCCGAGGTCTTATTCCTCAAGGCACTGCGGCTGCGTCCCTCCGAGACCGGACGGCAAGAAACTCTAACCGGCATGGTGCATGTGAATATGTATCGGGGGGACTACGAAGAGGCCCTGCGCTGGGCCGAGCGATCGTTCGCGGTAAATGCGCGCTTCGCCCCGACGCACTGGATGGCTATCGCCGCCAATGCTCATCTGGGCCGCATGGATGAGGCCCGGCGGCTGCTGGCTGCCTATCGGGTGCTCGAACCAAGCGTGACGATCCGCTCTATCCATTACGGCCAGCCCAACCGTTTTCCCGAGCGAACGGCCCCAACCGAAGCAGGATTGAGGCTCGCCGGGTTGGCCGAGCAATAGCGGTGTCGCGCATCTCGCAGCGTCCGCTTCTGGCCGATATCGTTGATTTAGTCGGCGATTGCGCCGCGGCCCGTCTCGTGAGCTCGCCGTTTGATGGGAACTCGGCCTTCTGGCGGCGGAGGCGACACCGCCGGATGTCCGTCTGGCCTATGCGAGAGCGGT
>JAQGJO010000345.1 GCA_028290595.1 Hyphomicrobiales bacterium
GACATGAGCCCGTCTGCGACGACTGCATCGCCGCGAACGATCAAACACGCCATTCTGTCTTGCAGGTGTAACAGAGCCGGTCTATCGTCTGCGAATAAGTCGCAAAAGCGAGCCAGCCTAAGGGGAAAGTCAAGAAGGCACCCCCATGCGTTTCGCGCCCGCCCCCTCCGCCGTCTGGACCATCATCGAAGGCGCAAGGAGCTGGCGCATCGCGCGCGATACCGGTGATCCGGTCCAGGTCAGCCTGTACAAACGCCTCGAAACATTGGGAGCCGGCCTGCTCGCGCCGGTACTGGACAGCGTGATGACTCTGTTCGAGGCGAGGTTCGGGCGGCGTTTTCAGGCAGGCGGCCTATTGGATGTCGCCTTCACGCCCGACGAACGTCATCTGCTCGACATGCTGGAAGACGACGACGCCGCACCGCTGGCCGGACAATTCCAACACGACCTCGGCATGACGATGCGGATCGCGCTGCGCTCGATGCGGATCTTGTTGCTGTCGATCGCGGCGGAGGCGACTGGTGTCGTAACGCCGTTCCCGTCGCAGCCCCGTCCAGCATAGGCGAATGACCAGCCTGGTGTTGTAGCGGCTCCCATGGGCGTTCACGGAATTTGAATCTGCCCAACATGCACAGAATTAGGGCGTGAATCAGCAGGGTCATTCGTGAAAATTAAACGGCTTTTGCTTACCTGAACTGACGGAAACGTCTCAGGGGCAGCAGTCATGGGCTTGGAGAATTTCGTTCGGCGTGCCGTGTTCGGGCGGAAGAGCGTAGATCAGGACACGCCCCTTCCCTACGCCGACCTACCGTCGCTCGGGCCCATCGCGGCGGAGTTGCGACGTCTGGATATTTATCGGCAAGGTCTTGGCAATCTCGCGATCCGCTATGTCGCGACGGGCGATCAGCCGGCCGTGATCGAGGCGATCGATGCCTGCCAGAAGGCCACGCCGATGCACATGGCGCCCTATCACAAGGACATAACCGCGCTGCACACGGTCTCGCGAGACACGGCGCTGGCGCTGGTTACCGGGACGCTTCCGCCCGGCCCCGAAGTCGCGCGATTGATGCAGGTGCGTCTTGCGGTGCGCCTTTTCACACCCTCTTATTACGGGCCCCAGGTGCCGCCCGAAAAGCTGCCGCTGGTGGCGTTTTTCGCCATGACATCGGCCGGACTGAACGCGGCACAGGTCAATTATTCGGTTCCCTGGAAAACGCTGATCACCCTCAGGCAGCTGTTCGAGCATGTGAAGCATTGCAACGGGACGATGGTGGATCTGTTCGCCTTCATCCTGGCCAGGGACGGCACCGACCATATCGTCCCTGAATCCTGGCACGGCAGCGGCGAATGCGCGGAGTTGATGCGTACCTACCCCACCGCTTATGCCGAAGCGCTGCTCAAGGCCGAACCCAAGCGCCGCCTCGGCGCCGTCAAGCTGGCCGAACATCACGGCGTCTGTAACGCGATCGAACTCGAATCAGCGCTGCTGGCGATGCTCGCCAAGCCGTTCGGCAAGGACGATCGCGAGATCGCGACCTCCGCTCTCGCACGACTCGAAAGCGCGCAATTGCTGGCACTGCTGCAACGCGAGATGCCCGGCGCCCATATCGACACTCGCTTCGGGCTGGTGCACGCGGCGGGCCGCAATGGTTCGGCGGAGATACTCGCCCTGCTCGGCGAACGCGACAAGGTGGAGAAGGCCGCGAAGGTCAAGGCCGCGATCCAGGCGGTTCTGGAGGCCAGCGCGCCCGCCATCGACACACCCGCCCAGATAGCGGGGGGAGCCGGCTATGCCGCGATCGACGGCAGTTTCGTATCGATCCCGCCGGCGATCGACCTGGGCGACGACGAAGCACCGCCTGCCAGCGACGAAGAATGCATTGCCTTTATGGCGATCGTCGATGCGATCCAGCTGGAACGGGCGGACATGCTGGCGAAGCAAGTTCCAGGCAGGGAAGATCGCAGCCGCTATTTCCAGCCACTCACTCGCGAAGAGATCGAAGCCAGCTTCAGCCTGATGACCGAGGGTGTGCCGTTACCGCCAGGCATCAATTATGTCCTGATTGCGAGCATGCGCCGGACCGGGGATGGCCGTGCATGGTATGGCAAAATGCTCGATCGCCTGCCGCTTCGCGTCGCGCTGCGGTCGCTCTTGGGTAATAGCCATGGCGAAGTCGCTTCACTGGTCGGCGCGCAGACCTACCTCCCCCAGTCCAGCGAGTTCGCGGTCGACCGGTTGCGCCAGTGGATCGAGCACGGCCGCTTCGGACTGCGTGACGTCGCGACGACGGACCATCTTCGCACTGCATTATCCCAGCCACGCAACAATTATAATCGCGCCGCCTATTCGAGCCCGCTGCGTGAATTGCCGCACGATGCGGTCTGGCCCTGGCTGGCCGAGAACCTCGCGGTGTTCGACGAGGCGATGGGCCTCCAGCCCGCAGCCAAGCCGATCCCGCTCGATCGCACGCTTGCCACGCTCGAGCTTCTGCCCCGGATTCCGCAGCGCTATCTGGCCAAGTTGCTCGAGATCGCGGTCACCGAAAAGCGCCCGTTGCGGCGTCAGGCCATGGCGCTCCTGCGCGACGCCAGCGACCTTGTCCGCCGCATCGAGGCGCTGCTCGACGATGCCCGCCAGCATGTGCGCATCAACGCGGCGACCTGGCTTGCCGACCTACGCTCGCAGGCCAGCGAGCCGGCGCTGCGCAAGCGGCTGAAAAAGGAGAAATCCGACCCAGTGCGCGCCACGCTGATCGAAGCGCTACAGCGGCTTGGCGCGGACCTGTCCGACATCATCGGTCCCGATTCATTGATCGCCGAGGCGGCGAAGGCGGCCGAGAAGGCCGCGCCACAATTGCCGCAATGGCTCGTCGGCGCGGGCTTGCCAGCCGTGCACTTCCGCAATGGGGCGACCGTGCCCGAGCCGGTGCTGCGACATTGGCTGGCGCTGGCGATCCGACTGAAGGATTCCGGCGCGACCGGCCAGTTCGGCATCTATCTCGACCAACTCGACCCGGCCGATGCCCGGACGCTTTCCAACTGGATTCTGGAAAGCTGGATATCCTACGACACCCATAGCGCGTCGCTCGACGAGGCGAACGCTTTTGCCGTGGCCAATTACGCCACCGACTGGCGCTGGATGCATCGCCAGCAGACGCCCGAGCTGCGCGATCAGGTCATCGCCTTGCTACGCCAACAGAAACTGGGCGAACTGCTCAATTCCGGTTCAGAGACCAAGGGTATGCTCGCTCTTGCGTGCCGGGCGGAGCCGATCTGGGCGGCGAACCGGGTACGCTGGTTCCTGAAA
>JAQGJO010000377.1 GCA_028290595.1 Hyphomicrobiales bacterium
GGTACGATTCAATCAGCAGCAGCTTGCCGCCGGGCTTCAGCAGGTCGCAAACCTTATCGAGAACCCGCCTCTGCATGTCGAAGCTCTCGATATTCTGAAACACCCTGATGCCATAGATGAAATCGAACCGCTCGGCGATTGTGTCACGGACTACGTCGGCCTTTCTGAATTCCAGATTCGGCTGGCGCTCCTGTTCGGCGCTCTTGCGCGCGACATCGATCATGTCGCCGTTGATGTCCACACCCAGGAAGCGAGAATTCGGGCTCAGCTTAGCCAGCCGTGCCGTGGTAAATCCGTTGGCGCAGCCAAAGTCCATGATGGCCGGGAGCGTATCGGCTCCGATGACCTTGTTGACGTAGGCGATCTCGACCTCACGCAGCCAGATGTCGTTGGTGTTGGCGCGCGGGTCATGGCCATATCGCTTGGCGCGCTCCGACCAAAAACTCGTCATCTTGTCTTTTTTGTCGGCGGTCATCTCAACACTCGCGAGTGAATTTCGTAGTTGAATTGGGAGAGACTATTTGATCCGGCGCAGAAACGCGCCGGGCCAATATGTCACACGCTCACGAACCATGCCTTCGTTGAACTCAAAGGCCGGTTCTTCGGCCACGAATTCCGGATGGCGCGAAACCCACTCCTGGGCTGCCGCCAACGGATTGTTGACGGGCCAGTCCGGCTGCGACCGTGGCGCGCCGGCCAGCTTGCTCATAATGCCGTCCATCGCGACGATGTAGGAGCCCTTGCTCACGAGCGGCGCATAGGCGTCGAGCTCGGCCAAGACGTGCTCTTTGCTATGATGGGAATCGAGGAAAACCATCACCGTGTCGCCGGGGCGGATCGCGCTCTTTGCCTGCGCCACCGTCGTTGGCGCTTTGGAATCGCCTTCGACCAGGGTGATGAGGCTTGAAAGCGGATGAGCCTCGATGGCTTTGCGATTGTGCGGCCGGACTTCGAGTTCGACGCCGACGATGCGGCCCTTGCTCATCAGCTTGCAAAGCCCCGCGTAAAATACGAGCGACCCGCCATGGGCGACGCCTGTTTCAATGATCACATCAGGCTTGATGGCGTGGATCAGTTCCTGCAGGCGGAACATGTCCTCCGGCAATTGTATGATCGGACGGCCGAGCCACGAAAAGCTGTAGACATATTTGGCGTCCCAGCCGGCGCGCAACCAGGCGTCTGACACCAGCGCGAAGCCTTCCGCGCTCGCGAGCGGCAGCGTGCGGCAACCGTCATCGGACTCGACGGTGACCTCGGCTGTGTCGGTATCGACCGTGATTTTCACTGGCTGGCCTTGTCGGATAATCGGAAGAACGAGATCACACCGTCGCAGACCCGTGCGACGGTTGGCTCCGGCATGAAAGAATGGAGCGGCAATGACAGCAATTCACCGCCGATCTCATCGGTGACACTGACGTCGCCGCGGCGACAGTCTTTCAGCAGGGTAAAGGTGTGGCCGGGCTGCCAGTGGATGCCGGTGTCGATGCCGTTATCGCTCAGGTGCTTGCGCAGGTCTTCGCGGCGGTCCGCAGGCACGCGGATATAGTAGAGGAACGGCGTAATGTCATCGAAATCCGTGCGCGGTACGATGACATCGGCAACCTGGCCGAGCCGGCGGTTGTATTCGCGGCAGGTGGCGCGTCGGGTTTCAGATATACGGTCCATCTTGGCCAACTGCGCCAGCCCGATCGCGGCATGAAGATTTGCCATGTGATAGCGGAACCCGAGCGAGCTGATGTCGTAAGTCCAGGCGCGGCTGTTGGTGTACATTACCTTCGCCGGCTGGCTCATCCCGAGCAGGCGCATCTCGTGCAACCGAGCAACCTCTTCCTCGGAACGCACGATGATGGCGCCGCCATCGATGCAGGTGATGGTCTTGACCGGATCAAAGCTGAACATGGCGATGTCGGAGAAGCTGCCGACCATCTTGCCCTTGTACTTCGAGCCGAACGAATGGGCGGCGTCGTGAATGACGCGCAGCTTATGGCGGGCCGCGAAGGCCGCGATCTCGTCGTGATCGCAGAGAACGCAATCGTAGTCCATGACGATGATCGCCTTGGTCTTCGGCGTCACCAGGGCTTCCGCTTTTTTCATGTCGATACAGAGGGTAGCCTCATCGATGTCGCAGAACACCGGCGCGGCGCCCGTCGCCAGGATCGCCTGGAAATCGGCGGCATTGTTGAGCGAGGGCGTGATGATCTCATCGCCCGGTCCCGCGCCGATCAGCAGCAACGACAGATGCAAGGCGGCATGGCCTGTGCTGACAGCGACGGCGTGCCGGTCGCTGGCGCCGAGAAATGTCTCAAGGGCGCGCTCGAAGCCGCCGACATAGCTGCCCATGCCAAGCCAACCAAGCTTCAACACGTCGTGGCTGGCATCGAACTCTTCCTGTTCGAGCAGCGGTTTGAATACGGGGATCCGGTCTAACGTCATTGAAGGGCCTCGGCGGGGACGTACGGCGGTTACAAGATTCTCGGTGCGGGCGCCGGCACGATGAAACGGCCGCCGCGCCGTCGGTATTCGGCCTGTTGCTGCATAATCTCATCGATGAAGTTCCACGTCAGAACTAGCACGAAATCAGGCCGGCGGCGCAGCAGTTCTTCCGGCGGCAGGATCGGCAGTTGCACGCCAGGCATCGCAAAGCCCTGCTTGGTGGCGCTGCGATCGACCACAAAATCAAGCATCGTATGATCGACGCCGCAGTAATTCAGCATCGTTGCACCCTTGGCGGATGCGCCATAGGCGGCAATCGATTTGCCTTCGCCACGCAGCTTGCCGAGAAATTCCGCCAATGTCGGCCGGAACTCGTGCACGGCATCGGCGAAGCGGCGATAGAGCGTCAAATCGCGCACGCCCCAATGGCGCTCGTCGTCAAGCATCCGCGTGATCGAATCTTCCGCTGGTCCGTTGCCGGCGTGCCGGGCGAAAATTCGCAGTGAGCCGCCGTGAACCGGGATGCGTTCGACCCTGAAGATGTCGAGACCGGATTGCACGAACAGTGCCACCAACGGCGTCAGCGAAAAATAGCTGAGGTGTTCGTGATAGGCGGTATCGAACTCGAGCTTCTCGATCATGTCGCGGACGTAGGGTGCTTCGATCGTCACGATGCCGGCGGGTTTGAGGACCAAGGCAAGCCCGGCGACGAAGCCGCGCAGGTCCGGCACGTGGGCGAGCACGTTGTGAGCGTGGATCACGTCGGCAAGTTTGCCGTCTGCACGCAACCTCGCGGCGAGTTCAGTTGAGAAGAATTCGCTGATGGTGTCGATGCCGGCTTTGCGCGCAACGTCGGCAATATTGCGGGCCGGCTCGATGCCCAGCACGGCAATGCCGGCCTGATGATAGTTCTTGAGCAGATAGCCGTCATTGCTGGCGATTTCGATGATGAGGCTGCCGGCGCCAAGGGTACGTTCCTTGATCAGGCGATCGGTCAGGATGCGTGCGTGCTCGAGAAAGGCCGGCGAATTCGACGACAGATAGACGTAGTGACGAAACAGGCTGTCGGGATCGACGCTCTCCGCCAATTGCACCAGCCCGCAGTTGCCGCAAAATGTCATCGTCAACGGAAAGCGGCCTTCGTCCGTGGTGCCGAGCGGCACCAGCGCGTTGGCCAGCGGCAATTCACCGAATGCCAGAAAGGGCTCGGTGACATGCGCGCAGGCACGGCAGCTCGACGATTGCTGGACCGCTGCCATCAGACGCCCGGAGAGTAGTTTATGAGCAGCGGCAAGGTTTGATCTCGCTCGCTGACGATGGCGCCATCCGCGAAAGGCCACTCAACCTTCAACGCGGGATCGTTCCAGCGCACACCGCGACCTGATGCCGGCTGATAAGATGTCGAAATGTAATACATGATGGCGGTGTCATTCTCGATCGTCTGGAAACCGTGGGCGCAGCCTTCCGGGATATAGAGCATCTTGTTGTTGGCGGCGGATAGCTCGACCGCGTGATGGTGTCCATAAGTCGGCGACTCTGCGCGCAGATCGAGCGCGACGTCGAATATTCTGCCGCCAATGCAGTGCACGAGCTTGGCCTCCTCGTGCGGCTTGGCCTGCAGGTGAAAGCCACGCACCGTCCGTGCCACGGAATTTCGCGACAGGCTACACTGTGCGAGGTCCGGGCCAAGCTTGTGGGCGGCGAATTCCTCCCGGCAAAATACGCGGCCGAACCCGCCACGCGAATCATGCTGCCAGTCGATCGAAATTTCAAAGACGCCGGCAATCGGGGTTGGCTGAAAAAGCATCTTACCCTCTTGCGGCCGCAAGCATGCGGTCGCGACCGGCAGCATAGGCTTCGATCTGGTCCATCGTCAGCGTCCAGGCATCCTTGCCGGCCAATGCGCCTTTGTACCAATCAACCGTGCGGCCGACGATGGTTTCCAGATCCCAGGGTGAGACCACGCCGAGTTCCGCGCGGGCCTTGGCGCCGTCAATTGCCAGGAAATGGGTTTCCGGATAGGCGCGCGTTCCCTCGCGGGAGACCCGGGCGCCTTCGGCCCATTCTGCGGCGATCATGTCGCCCAAGGTGCCGACCGTAACGGTGCTGCCGGGCAGGGGACCGAGATTCCACGGTCCAATTGCGGTCTGCTGCAGGGCTGCCTGCTGGGCGGCCACCAGAAGCCCTTGCACGGCGTCGAGAACGTGTTGCCAAGGCCGCACGGCGTCGGGATAGCGCAGCACCAGCGGTTTTCCGGCAGCGAAGCCGCGCACGGCGTCGGGGACCAGGCGGTCGACCTGCCAATCGCCGCCGCCAAGGACATTGCCGGCCCGTATCGTGGCGCTGCCAATCGAGGCGCCGGACAGGAAGGAACGGGCGTAGGATTCCACCGCGAACTCGCAGCAGGCTTTGCTGCCGCCATACGGGTCGTGAGCGCCAAGCGCGTCATTCTCCCGATGGAGCGTGTGTCCGTCGCCTGGGCCGTAGACCTTGTCGGACGTCATCACGACGACTGCCTTGGCGCCGAAGAGGCGGACGCAGTCGAGCAGATTCACAGTACCCATCAGATTGACGGCGAAGGTCTCGTCCGGCCGCTCATAGCCGATGCGGACCAGAGGCTGGGCCGCCAAGTGTAGGACAATGTCGGGCTTCGCCGCTTCGAAGGCACGGCTCAATTCAGCCAGCGACCGCACGTCGGCGACGGTGCCGCTGACCCGGTTCGCAAGCCCGGTTAAATCGTGAAACGACGGATTGGTCGGAGGCGGCAGCGAAATGCCGAAAACGTCGCTGCCGAGCGCGCAGAGCCACGCCGACGTCCAGCCGCCGATAAAGCCGGAATGACCCGTCACCAGCACACGGCGTTTGCGCCAGAAGTCGCGGTCGATAATGCTGGTGCCGCGCGACACCATGGTCACGTGGTCTTCCAAGGTGCTGCGCCGCTTGCCCACATCTCGTTAAGGATTTGCATCTCGCGGTAAGTGTCCATGCATTGCCAAAAGCCGGCGTGCTTGAACACCGAGAGCTGTCGGTCGGCAGCCATGCTTTCGAGGACATCGCGCTCGAGCGAGAGATCGTCGTGGTCGGGAAGGGCGCGCACAGCGTCGGTATTGAATACGAAAAAGCCGCCATTGATCCAGCCGGCGCCAGTCTGCGGCTTTTCGACGAAAGAGCGAACGACGCCTTCGTCGAGCAGCAATTCGCCAAAGCGCGATGGCGGGCGGACCGCGGTAACAGTGGCGTTCTTTCCCTCGGCATTGTGGAATTCAAGTAACTGGCCGATATCGATATTTGAAACGCCATCGCCATAGGTGACGAAGAATTTGTCGTCCTTGACGAATTTTGCGGCGCGCTTGACTCGCGTGCCAGTCAAGGCCGTTGCGCCGGTATCGACCAGCGTAATTTTCCAGTCGGTCTTTTCCTCGCTCAGTGCAGTGATGGCGCCGCTGGCAAGATCAATGTGCACGTCGTTGCTGTA
>JAQGJO010000383.1 GCA_028290595.1 Hyphomicrobiales bacterium
GCCGCTCGAAGTTCGCCGATCCGCGCATTCGTGAAGCGATCGCCCTGGCGTTCGATTTCGAATGGACCAACCAGAATATCATGTATGGCGCCTATACGCGGCTGACATCCTATTTTGAAAATTCCGATATGAAGGCGACGGGCAAGCCCGGTGCCGACGAACTCAAACTGCTCGAACCGTTTCGCGGAAAAGTATCGGACGAAGTGTTCGGTGACCCGTGGAGCCCGCCGAAGTCCGACGGCTCGGGCTCCGATCGCAATCTCTTGCGTCGCGCCAATGAACTGCTGCTGGCAGCAGGCTGCAAACGCGACGGCAGCCGCATGCGCCTGCCGGATGGACAGTTCCTCGAGATCGAGTTTCTCGATTCCTCAGGCGCGCTGAAACCGCATACCGAGCCGTTTCAGGCCAACCTGCGCCGTCTCGGAATTGAATCGACGTTCCGCCAGGTCGATGCCGCGCAATACAAGCGCCGTCTCGACGATTTCGATTTCGACACCATCACCATGGCGCTGGGCGGATCGTTCACGCCGGGCGACGGTCTGCGCAACGTCTATGGGTCGCAGGCAGCGAAGACACCTGGCTCGCGCAATATGCCCGGCATCGCAAATCCCGCCATCGACGCCATGATCGATCTGATCTCCCAGGCCAAAACCCGCGACGAGCTGAACATCGCTGCGCGTGTGCTCGATCGGTTGCTGCGCGCGGGCCGCTATTGGGTGCCGCACTGGTATAAGGAGAATGCGCTCATCGCCCATTGGGACGTCTTCGGCAGGCCGGAGAATACGCCCAAATACGGCACCGGGGCGCCCGGCATCTGGTGGTGGGACGCGGACAAGGCGAAGAAAATTGGAGTCACCGGTTGATGCGATTTCCCCCCATGATCCGCTGCGTTTAGGAGGCGGATCACCATGCTCGCCTATATCGCCCGCCGCCTGCTGCTGATGATCCCGACCTTATGCGGCATCCTCCTCATCTCCTTCGCCATCATCCAGTTCGCGCCGGGAGGACCGGTGGAACGGATCATGGCGCAATTGCAGGGCCTCGATTCGGGCGCGACAGGCCGCATCAGCGGCGGCGGCGGTGATATCGGCGCAGCGCAAATGCAGGCGTCGGACACCGGCTATCGCGGCGCTCAGGGCCTCGATGCCAAGCTGATCGAAGATCTCAACAAGCAGTTCGGTTTCGACAAGCCGGCACCCGAGCGCTTCCTGAAGATGATGAAGGATTTTCTTCTGTTTGATTTCGGCAGGAGCTTTTTCCGCGACACGCCGGTGCTGCAACTCATCCGCGAAAAACTCCCCGTTTCGGTTTCGCTTGGTCTGTGGATGACCTTGCTGTCTTACGCCATCTCGATTCCGTTAGGGATTCGCAAGGCGGTGCGCGATGGATCGACGTTCGACATCTGGACATCGGCCGTCGTCATCGTCGGCTATGCCATCCCGAGCTTTCTCTTCGCCGTGCTGCTCGTCGTCGTCTTTGCCGGTGGATCGTTCTGGCAGATCTTTCCCTTGCGCGGCCTGACGTCGGAAAATTTCGACCAACTGTCCATGCTCGGCAAGGTCGCCGACTATTTCTGGCATCTGGCTCTGCCGATCACCGCCATGGCCATCGGCGCTTTCGCCACATCGACCTTTCTGACCAAGAATTCCTTCCTCGACGAAATCCGCAAGCAATATGTGCTGACGGCGCGCATGAAAGGCCTGAGCGAGCGTCAGGTGCTTTATGGCCACGTCTTCCGCAACGCCATGCTGATCGTCATCGCCGGCTTTCCCGGCGCCTTCGTCAGCGCCTTTTTTACAGGCTCCTTGCTGATCGAAAACATATTCACGCTCGATGGTCTCGGCTTGCTGTCGTTTGAATCCATCGTCAACCGCGACTATCCGGTGGTGTTCGCCAACCTCTATATCTTCTCGCTGCTGGGCCTCGTCGTGAACCTGCTCTCCGATCTCATCTACACATGGATCGACCCGCGGATCGATTTTGAAACGCGGCAAGTCTGATATGGATACCAAGTCTGATACGGATACCAAGTCTGATATGGACACGACGGCGGAAGCACCCACGAGACAGGATCTGGCGCCGGCCCTGCCGAAGGACGGCTGGATTGCCCTGTCGCCGATCAACCGGCGCAGGATTGAGAACTTCCGTTCCAACAAGCGCGGCTACTGGTCGCTGTGGATTTTTCTCCTGTTGTTCGCGCTGTCCCTCGTCGCCGAACTCATCGCCAACGACCGGCCGATTCTGATGTCCTACAAGGGCGAACTCCTGTCGCCGATCGTTTTCGGCTATCCTGAAGAAAAATTCGGTGGCTTCCTGGCGCAGACTGATTACCGCGATCCGACCATCGCGGATGAGATTTCCAAGAACGGCTGGATGATCTGGCCGCCGGTGCGCTTCTCCTACAACACCCGCAATCTCGATCTGCCGCAGGGCACCGCTGACAAGAAGCTAGGCGCGCCGGCGGCGCCAACCTGGATGCTGACCGACGAACAGTGCCGGAGCGTGCGCAACGGCGCCG
>JAQGJO010000393.1 GCA_028290595.1 Hyphomicrobiales bacterium
CAAAGCCGCCTGCGGTCCAGCGAATTGTACTTTCGCCTGTTGCTCGATTCGGCGGCGGAAGGCATTTTCAGCGTCGATCGCAATGGCGTGGTCACAATCTGCAACGCGACTTTTCTGCAGCTCCTCGGTTTCGAGAGTGATGCCGATGTGGTCGACAAGAAATTGCATACGATCATGCGCCATGCGCGCGCCGATGGGTCGCTCTACTCCGAAGCGGATTATCCAATCTATACCGCCGCCCGGATCGGCTTGCATCGGCATGTGGAGAACGAACGTTTCTTCCGCAAGAACGGCGATAGTTTCCCGATCGAATACTGGGTGCGGCCGATCTACCAGGACGAGGAGTTGCAGGGCGTCGTTTGCACCGTCGTCGATATTACCGCGAGGCAGCGCACGGAAGCGATGAACGCTCATCTCGCCGCCATCGTCGCTTCCTCCGGCGATGCGATCAAGAGCATTGCGCTCGACGGGACGGTTCTGTCCTGGAACGAAGGCGCCGAGCGCCTGTTCGGCTATAGAGCTGCGGAGATGATCGGCAACTCTCTGGGCATTATCTTTCCCGACGGCCGGATCGGCGAGCTGAAAGACAAGACCTTGACCGTGGGACGCGGCGAATTCTATCGCCGCGAGACGGTACGCCGTCGCAAGGACGGGACTCTTATCGATATCCTGATCGACGCCGGTCCGATCCGGGACGGACGCGGCAATGTCGTCGGCGTATCGAGCATCGCCCACGACATCACCGAGCGCAAACGTATCGAAATAGAATTGCGCAGCAGCGAATCGCGTTTCCGCAGCGTGTTCAACAATACCGCGGTCGGCATGGCGGCCGTCGGCCTGGACGGACGCTGGCTGATGGCGAATGCGCGCATCAGCGAGATCACCGGCTACAGCCATGACGAATTGTTGAAGCTGACGGCCAGCGACATCACCCACCCAGGCGATATCGACGCCAACGACGTCGAAATGCAGGACCTGATCGACGGCAAGATTTCATTCTTCTCCAAGGACAAGCGTTACATCCGCAAGGACGGCGAGATCGTCTGGGTCGGGCTGACTGTTTCGCTGGAGCGCGACAGTCTGGGAGAGCCTGCCTATTTTCTGGAAGTCGTGCGCGACATCGAAGCGCGCAAGCGGGCCGAGGAACATCAGTTCTTTCTTATGCGCGAACTCTCCCATCGCTCGAAGAACCTGCTTGCGGTTATTCAGGCAATGGCGCGGCAGACGGCCCGCATATCGGGGGAGACAGATGTTTTCATCGAACGCTTCACCCAACGCCTGCATGGTCTGGCGACGTCGCACGATCTGCTGGTTCACCAGAACTGGCGGCATGTGCCGCTGAAAGACCTGCTGAAGCAGCAATTGGCGCCCTTCCTCGATGCGGAAAGCGGCCGGCTTGTTCTGGACGGGCCGGATGTCGCGGTGACGCCGGAAGCGGCCCAGGCGCTTGGGCTCGCCCTGCACGAACTGGCGACGAATGCCGCCAAATACGGATCGCTTTCGGTGCCGGAAGGCAGCGTTAAAGTCGTCTGGAAATTCCAGGATGACGACGAAGGCCAACGCCGTCTGCTGGTCGACTGGCGCGAACGCGGCGGGCCGACTGTCCAGCCGCCGACGCGCTATGGCTTCGGCCATGTCGTCATCAGCCGCATGGCGGCGAACTCGCTGGATGGCAAGGTAAACGTCGACTATGCACCCGACGGGCTGGGCTGGTCGATTTCGTTTCCCGTTTCCAATCTTGCTGATGTTACGGAGCAATTCAGGGATTGACGATCCGTAAATGTCGCCAGCCGATAAATTGACTCTCCTCATCCGTTTGTCTGATATGATAGCCTGTCAATTATGATCTGTGGCTTTTATGATCCCCTGCTCAAACTGTTCCTTACGAAAGCTGCCGGCCTTCAAAACGCTGGAGCCTTCGCGCTTGAGCTTTATTCAGAAGATCAAGAGCGCGCAGTTAGCGCTTGGCCCTGGCATCGATATCATCGCTCCGGAACAAGAGAGCGACGAGATGTATACGCTGTTTTCGGGCTGGGCGTTTCGCTACAAGGAGCTGGCCGACGGCCGCCGCCAGATTCTCAATTTCCTGCTTCCCGGCGATCTGGTCGGATTGCAGGCGTCGATGTTCCATGCGGCCCAACATGGCATTGCCACGTTGACGGAGGTTCAGCTCTGCGTCCTGCCGCGCCGCAAGGTGTGGACAGTTTTCGAGACGATGCCGGATCTCGCCTTCGACATCACATGGCTGGGCGCGCGGGAAGAATCAATCATTGACCAGAACCTGCTCGCTGTTGGACGCATGAACGCGCGCGAACGCGTGGCTGCTCTGATCATCGGCCTCTACAAACGTTGCAATGCTCTCGGTCTCGTCAAGGACGGCGTGTTTCCGTTTCCGCTCAACCAGCTCCATATTTCCGACGCCCTCGGCCTTTCCCTTGCTCATACGAACAAGACCCTCGCCTATCTGCGGCGGGTCGGCATGTTCACGCTCGAAGGCGGCATGATGGACCTTACCAATCCGCGCGCCCTGCAGCGCATGGGCCAGGTTTTCGATGCAGAATTTCAAGCAAGGCCTTTAATATAGGCGGCAATATAGGCGAATTGATAGAAATTGAAGCATCCGGGGCATAATCGCGCCGGAACGAATTGTGACGTTTTGTATTATGATGCCAAGGCGTGGGCTGGTCCCGTCTCCTTCATCAGGTCCATCATGCTCATTCACATCGGTTTCGATATCTCGATCTGCTGCCTGCAGGAAACGCCGATATTGCTGACGCTGAGCGTGCATCCGTCGCGCGACCAGGACGTTTTGTCGTCCACTGCTTTGCAGGTCACCTCCGGCACGCTACGCTCAAATTATATCGATGGTTTCGGCAATCGCGTTCATCGAGTGATTGGCGGTCCAGGCGACGTTCGATTCTATTACGATGCCCTGGTGAAAGATTCCGGGCAGCCCGATGCTGTCGCCTTCGATGCGCGGGAAACACCGGTCGGCGCGCTACCGGACGACGTTCTCATCTATCTGCTCGGCAGCCGCTATTGCGAAACCGACCGGATGTCGGAAATCGCGTGGGCGCTGTTCGGCAATGTTGCGCCGGGCTGGAACCGCGTGCAGGCGATCTGCGATTACGTTCACAACCACCTTGTGTTTGGATATCCGTTCGCGCGCGCCACCCGGTCCGCCTTCGAGGGCCATCAGGAACGCCAAGGGGTCTGCCGCGACTTCGCGCATCTGGCCATCACTCTGTGCCGATGCCTCAACATTCCGGCGCGCTATTGCACCGGCTATCTCGGCGATATCGGCGTGCCGAAGGATCCGGCGCCTATGGATTTCAGCGCCTGGTTCGAAGTGTGGCTGGACGGCAAGTGGTATACGTTCGACGCGCGGCACAATCACCCGCGCATCGGACGCATCGTCATGGGCTACGGCCGGGACGCGACCGATGTGGCGATGATCAGCACGTTCGGACAACATACCTTGGCGAAGTTTCAAGTCTGGACCGACGAAACGGAAGACAGTTCCGTCGCCAGCCAGCAGTCTCCCCAATCGCAAATGTTCGGCCAGGCGAATGGAACGGCCAATGGCTCTGCAAAGCCCATTTCCATGATGATGTGAATGGCGGCGCGGCTGCTTCACGCGGCCTGCTACTTGCGCGGCCTGCTACCTGATGGAATTCATCTGCCGAATTCTATGTCATGCGCACCGGCTGCCGCATTCCGCGCAATTTCATTGGCGTGCTCGACGGCTTTTTTACCGGCTGCATGAGCCGCGGCGTGAACCGCCTTCTTATTCTCCGAGCTGAGAGCTTTCGCGGCACAGCGGTCGCGAAAAGCTTCAACCTCTTCCTGGGGCAGATGTTCAATGCCGATAAAGGAATTCTGCGCCGCGCTGGTACGGATCAACTCGTCAAGTTTTGCCTGGATGGCGGCTGTATCGCGGTTCTGCGTATTCTGAATCAGGAAGACCATCAGAAACGTGACGATGGTCGTGCCCGTGTTGATCAGCAATTGCCATGTATCTGAATAGGCGAAGATCGGTCCGGTGATGGCCCAGACCGCGATGATGACGCAGGAAACCAGGAACGTGATGGGGCTGCCGCTCGCCTTGGCAATTACATCGGCATAGTGGCCGAAAATACGCCCAGCATTCATGTTCTCATCTCCAGTCCAACCAGCCATACCTGGGAAACTCCCTTTGTTCTTGGCAGGAAGATTGAATTTCTTTCGCGCCAATGCTGACCTTCGGGACGGTCCAGCTAACGGTTCAACGCTGCGACGACACCATTGTTCCCCGACGTATTTATCGGCGTCGATGCCTCACAAGGCTGGGATGTAAATGTCGAGACTTCTTCGTAGGTTGACGCAAAAGCTTAGCTTTTGAAGCGGACTTCGACCGATATTTGATCCGGCAAAAGCGCTTGACTCTTGGGGCGATCGGAGTCGTTTTATAGGAACAAATCAGGAACAATTGTGATGACGCATACAGCTCTTCCGGCGTTGCGGCGCAGTCTCGCCCGTCTCGAACGGGAGGGGACGGCGCGGGCGCGGGACGTGTTTTCCTTCGGTCTGCCGGACGTCGACCAGACGCTGGGCGGCGGGCTGGCGCGTGGGGCGCTGCACGAGGTTTATGCCCTGGGCGGCGTGGACGTCGCAGCCGCCACGGGCTTTGCCATCGCCCTGGCGCTGCGCGCTGCGCCTGGTCCGGCGACACCTGGCCCGATCCTCTGGGCGCGGCAGGATTATGTCGATACCGAAAGTGGACGTCTGCACGCCCCGGGCCTGGCCGAGCTGGGGCTCGATCCCGATCGGGTCATCGTCGTGCGGGCGCCAGATGCGCTTGGCGTGCTGCGGGCGGGCGCCGAGGCCCTGCGCTGCTCGGCGCTCAGCGCCGTGCTGATCGAGCCGTGGGGCGAAGCGGGCGCGATCGACCTTGTCGCCACGCGCCGGCTGTCGCTGGCTGCAGGCGACGCCGGTGTCCCCGCGCTGATGGTGCGGCTGGCGGCCAGCCCAAAACCTAGCGCCGCCGCCACCCGCTGGGCCGTCCGCTCGCTGCCGTCGCAGGCGCTTGAAGCCGGTGCGCCGGGCCTGCCCGCCTTCGCCATCACTTTGTTGCGTAATCGCGCCGGCACGGCCGGCCATGAGTGGCGTGTGGAGTGGAACCGTGACGAAAGATGTTTCCGTAACAGGCACGGACAAGAACTTGGCCGCGCCCGCCCGGCGCTACCTCGCCCTGTGGGCGCCGTTTCTGCCAACCGACCGGGTGCAAGGCCAACAGATTGGCCAGCGAGCGCAGCTGCAGATCCCGCACTTGCAGAGCAAACGACAAGATGGCGCGACACAGGATGAAGCGCCGCTGGTCATCGTCGACAAGATCAACGGCGCCTTGCGGCTCATGGCCGTCGATGCGCAAGCGCTGTCGCTGGGGCTGACGCCGGGCCTGGCGCTGGCGGACGCGCGCGCGCGCGTTCCCACTCTTGCCGTCGTCGCGCTCGACGCTGTGGCCGACGACGCTTGCGTTGAGCGCATCGCCGATCTGTGCGATCGCTGGACGCCGCTGGTGGCGCTCGATCCGCCGCATGGGCTGATGCTCGACATTTCCGGCTGCGCCCATCTCTTCGGCGGTGAAGAAAGCCTGCTGAACGATATCGGCCGCCGCTTTGCCCATGGCGGCCTGAGCCTTCGCATGGCCGTCGCCGGCACGCCTGATGCGGCCCGCGCGCTGGCGCGGTTCGGCCGTGGCGGCATCGTGCCGCCGGGCGGCGAAGCGCGGGCTGTCGGCTCCCTGCCGATCGCCGCGCTCGGCATTGCCGCCGACATTGCCCATGGACTTTCACGCGCCGGCCTCAAGACCATTGCTGCGCTGGCCGAGCGGCCGACGACGCCGCTGGCGGCGCGCTTCGGGGACGATCTGCTGGCCAGGCTGCGACGCGTGCTGGGCTTTGAGGACATCCGCATCACGCCGCGCCGTTCGCCGCCCGCCTGCATGGCCGAGCGGCATTTCGCCGAACCGATCGCGCGGACATCAGACATTGAGGCAACGTTAACGCGGCTGATGACGCAGATGGCCGACCTGCTGCACAAACGCGGCGAAGGCGGGCGTTATTTCGAAGCGAGCTTTTTCCGCAGCGATGGGCAGGTAACGCGGATCGCGGTGGAAACCGGCCGGCCGGTGCGCGATCCGAAAGTGATCCTGAGGCTTTACCGCGAACGGCTCGAGGCGCTCGACGATCCGCTTGATCCGGGCTTCGGCTTCGATCTCATCCGTTTTACGGTGCCTCTCGCCGAGCCTCTCGACGAGGCGCAGGTCAGTCTCGACGGCCGCATCAACGAAGAAGGCGATGTCGCCGATCTGATCGACCGGCTGGTGGCGCGGTTCGGCCGCGACCGCGTGCAACGCTTCATCGCCCGCGATACGCACGATCCGCAGCGGACCGCCTTCGCCGTGCCAGCGACTTATGAATCGGGCAAGGCGACAGCCAGCGTGTTGAACTGGCCTGTGCCCGAACTGCACGAGCCGCCGTTGCGTCCGCTGCAGCTTTTCGATCCGCCACAGCCTATCGAGACAACAGCCGAAGCCCCTGATGGCCCGCCGAGACGCTTTCTATGGCGGCGGTCATGGCATGAAGTCGTTCTGGCTGAGGGTCCTGAACGGATCGCGCCGGAATGGTGGCGGCGCGAGAGCGGGACGCCGACACGCGATTATTACCGGGTTGAGGATATCAACGGCCGGCGCTTCTGGCTGTTTCGTGCCGGCCCTTACAAAAACCCTCCCGACAAGACCCTCTGGTATCTGCATGGGGTCTTTGCGTGACACGCTATGTGGAATTCGCCACCGCCAGCAACTTCTCCTTCCTACGCGGCGCCTCTCATGCCAGCGATCTGGTGCTCACCGCTCTTGCGCTGGGTCATGCCGGCATCGGCATCGCCGACCGCAATACGGTGGCCGGTGTCGTGCGCGCCTATGCGGCGCTCAACGAATTGCGAAAGACGGGCAAGCCGCCGGCGACGCGCGAACGCGAAGGCTCGTCACCCGGCGAATACACGCTCACCGAAAAACAGAAGATAGAAGCGGAAGAAGCCGAGCGCCTCAAGACAGCGGCGGAAGCCTTCAAGCTGGCGGTCGGCACGCGGCTCGCTTTCACCGACGGCACGCCCGACATTCTCGTCTATCCGGAAGACCGCGCCGGCTGGGGAAGGATTTGCCGGTTGCTGACGGACGGCAACCGCCGGGGCAAGAAGGGCGAATGCCCTCTCATCCTCGACGATCTTCTTTGCGATACATCGAATCTTCTGCTCGTTGTTATTCCAGACAAGCGGCTCGATGGGCTTGAAATCTTGCTGCCGCGCCTGGGCGAGGCGGCGCCGGGCTCTCTCTGGCTGGCAGCCACCATGCATCGGCGTGGCGATGACCGGCGCCGGTTGGCGCAATTGGCGGCATTGGCCGCGCGGGCGCGCATTCCGCTGCTTGCCAGCAATGACGTGCTCTATCACGCGCCGGAGCAGCGAGACCTGCAGGACGTTGTGACCTGTATCCGTGAAGGCAAGACCATCGACACGATCGGCCGCAAGCTCGAAGCCAATGCCGAGCGACATCTCAAGGAACCAAGAGAGATGGCGCGGCTGTTTCGCGACGCGCCAGAGGCGATCGAGGAGACGGGGCATTTGCTCGACCGCATCTCATTTTCGCTTGCTGAACTTACATACGAGTATCCTGACGAGCCGATTCCGCCCGGCAAGACCCCGCAGAGTTGGCTCAGGGAGTTGGTGCAGAAACATTCCATCATCCGCTATCCCGCCGGCGTCCCGCCAAAGGTCCAGGATCAGGTGGAGAAAGAACTCAAGCTCATCAACGACCTCGAATACGAGCGATATTTTCTAACGATTCGCGACATTGTCCGTTTCGCCGATGACCAAGGAATTCTGTGCCAGGGTCGTGGCTCGGCAGCCAATTCCGCCGTCTGCTACATTCTTGGCATCACTGCCGTAGATCCGGCGGAAAGCAATCTTCTCTTCGCCCGCTTTCTTTCAAAAGAGCGTCGCGAGCCGCCAGACATTGATGTCGATTTTGAACACGAGCGGCGCGAAGAAGTCATCCAACACATCTATGAACGCTATGGTCGCCATCGCGCCGGCATTGCCGCAACTGTCATCCGTTATCGCTCGCGCAGCGCCATCCGCGATGTCGGCAAGGCGATGGGCCTCACCGAAGACGTCACCGCCAAACTATCTTCCACCGTCTGGGGGAGTTGGGGCGGGCCTATCAAAGACAGTCAGATCAACGAAGCAGGGCTCGATCCCGCCAATCCATCGATCCGCCGCGCCATCGATCTCGCCATCAGGCTGATGGGATTTCCGCGCCATCTGTCGCAACATGTGGGCGGCTTCGTGCTCTCACGTAACCGGCTCGACGAAACTGTGCCCATCGGCAATGCAGCGATGAAAGATCGCACCTTCATCGAATGGGATAAGGACGACATCGACGAACTCGGCCTGATGAAGGTCGACGTGCTGGCGTTGGGCATGCTGACCTGCATCCGCAAGGCGTTCGATCTGATGCGGGAGCATCTCGACATCGATATGGGTCTTGCCGACGTACCGCGTGATCAAAAAGACGTCTATGACATGCTATGCAGAGGCGAATCCCTCGGTGTCTTCCAGGTCGAAAGCCGTGCGCAGATGAACATGCTGCCGCGCCTGAGGCCGAGGATATTCTACGACCTCGTCATTCAGGTCGCGATCGTCCGGCCCGGCCCGATCCAGGGCGACATGGTGCATCCCTATCTGCGGCGCAGGAGCGGCGAAGAAAGTATCAGTTTTCCCTCGCCGAAACCGCCGCATGATTCCAATGAATTGCACAAGGTCTTGGGTCGTACATTGGGTGTCCCGCTCTTTCAGGAGCAAGCAATGGAACTTGCCATGGTCGCGGCCGAATTTACGCCCGATGAAGCAAATGGGTTGCGCAAGGCCATGGCGACCTTCCGCCACAACGGCACGATCCATGAATTTGAAGCCAAGATGATTGATGGCATGGTTCGTCGCGGTTATGAACGCGATTTCGCCCGGCGCTGCTTTGATCAGATCAAAGGTTTTGGCGAATACGGCTTTCCCGAAAGCCATGCCGCCTCCTTTGGAAAACTGGTTTATGTCTCATCCTTCATCAAATGCCGCTATCCCGCCGTCTTTGCCTGCGCCCTGCTAAACTCCCAGCCGATGGGTTTTTATGCGCCCTCGCAGATTGTGCAGGATGCGGAAAAGAATGGTGTGCCGATCCACGAGATCGATGTGAGTTTCAGCGAGTGGGACAATACGCTCGAATTTGACGACGGCCGGCTGGCGCTGCGCATCGGCTTTCGGCAGATCGATGGCATGGCAGAGGCCGATGCGCAGCGTCTCGTTAAGATGCGCCATGTTCCTTATGTCTCGATCGAAGAACTGGCGACGCGATCGGGCCTGACCAACAGCGTGCTGCGGCGGCTCGCCGATGCGGATGCCTTCCGCTCGATCGGGCTTGAACGGCGCAAGGCGCTATGGGCGGTGCGCCGCCTGCCCGACGACAAACCGCTGCCGCTGTTTGCCGCTGCCGATGCGCGCGAGCTCGGCACGGATCAGGACGTGCGGCTGCCCGCCATGGCGCTGGGCGAACATATCGCCGCCGATTACCAGACCACGCATCTGTCGCTGAAGGGCCATCCGATGCAGATCTTGCGTGGCGTGTTTGAGCAGGAAAAAATACTGAGCTGCGCCGACATCGCCAATTGCAGGGACGGCGCACGCATCAAGACGGCGGGCGTCGTGCTGGTGCGCCAGCGGCCCGGCAAGGGGAATGCCATTTTCATAACGCTCGAGGACGAGACCGGCATCGCCAATATCATCATGTGGGCGCGCACGTTCGAACATTTCCGCAAGGAAGCGATGGGCGCGCGGCTGCTGGTCGTGGAAGGCCGCGTGCAGAAAAGCAAAGAAAACGTCATTCATCTCATGACCGAACGGCTGTTCGACCGCACCTTCGAACTTGACCGCCTGTCAGAGGATTACCGCGCCAAACTGACGCTCTCGCTTGCAGATGAATTCGTGCACCCGCAGCCGCCGCGCCGGCCGCATCATCCGCGCAATGTGCGGATCATGCCGAAATCGCGGGATTTT
>JAQGJO010000411.1 GCA_028290595.1 Hyphomicrobiales bacterium
GGATCACCACGAAGAGGCGGTAGCTTCTTTTGCCGCGGTGGTTCTGGAGCGGCCTGAGATCATGGAGTGCTATGCGTTGTCCGGCACCTTCGACTACATGCTCAAAATCCGCGCGAAGGACGTGGAAAGCTACGAGGCATTCATGACCCGCTACCTCATGCGCAACCCGCATGTGCGCACGGTCGTGTCGAGCTTTGTGCTGCGAGAGCTGAAATTCTCTACCGAATTGCCGATCTAGCGCTTGTCGCCCAAAACGGGGCAGCGGTTTGCCGGAGACATGCGCCAGATGGGCTATAAGCAAGAGAGAGCCGGGCACACGGCATTGTTGCACGAATGGCAGCGTGGCGGCACTGATGGGCAAAGCGAGGTCGATACCGATTTTTCGACCCCATCGCGTCGGAGCAAAGGGCTGGTGTCGCCAGCAAAGCCTCGATCCGGGAGCAGGATTCCGGTCCATCTTGTGGTCGATAGTACCGGCTTGAAGGACTTCGGCGAGCGCGGTGGCTTGAGAACAAGCATAAAACTGAGAATATGCATAAAGGGAAGCGTAAGTGCTGGCGCAAACTGCACAGAAACTTCGACAACCAGACGACTGAAGCGAATATAGGCGTCCGTGTTCTCGACCGGATGACTGAACTCGGACGTCCCATGTGCGACCGCCTCGCATGAAAAATGTCCCGGGCAGGGAGTATCTTGCCCGCAGTCTGATCCCTCCACACGACATATTTTCTTGACAGCGGGGTTTGACGCCGCGTCGCATTTCGGACTGGGGGCAAACTTTAGAATTTAGAATCTATAAAATTTATCAAATATAGGTATATGATGTATTGATGTGAGTGATTTGGATGATGAGCAATTTATGGCCAATGGAATAAGATTTGGAATCTGGGCGCCGGTACATGGTCCGCGCGCCGCTCTGCAGGATCCTCAGGAACCATTCGATGCATCGTGGAATCACAACAAGGCTGTGATTCTTGACGCTGAGGAGCTCGGCTTCGATTCCACGCTGCTGGCGCAACACACGGTCAATCCGCATTTGCCGGAACATGACCAGCTGGAAGCCTGGAGCGCGGCTGCCGCCCTGGCAGCGTTGACCGAACGGATAGAGATCATTGCCGCTATAAAACCCTACATCGCCCATCCGGTGTTTCTGGCCAAGGCCGCCCTGCAGATCGAGAACATCAGTGCCGGCCGTTTCGGTATCAACCTCATCAATGCCTGGAACGCGTCGGAATTCGAGAAAGCCGGCATTGCCTTTGGCGAGCATGACGAGCGCTATGCCTATGGGCGGGAATGGGTTTCGGTCGTCAAGCGCCTGGTGTCGGGCGAGACCATTTCCCATCAGGGACACAACTTCAACATCACCGACTACAAACTGACGCCGGGATCGCCCAACCGCAATCGCCCGCCGATCTACATCGGCGGCGAATCCGAGCCCGCCCGCGCCCTGGCCGCGGATCATGCCGACGTCTGGTTCATCAATGGCCAGCCCTTGCCGGATGTCACAGCGCTGATCGCCGACCTTCGCGGACGCCCCCGTTCCGCTGCGCCGCTGCGCTTCGGCCTCTCCGCATTCGTTATCGCCCGCAAGACCGAGGCGGAGGCACAAACGGCCTATGAACGCCTGCTGGATCTGGCAGCCAAGGATGCCGATGTCCATGAGTTGCAACGGCGCAAGGCCGATCCCAAGGCGGTCATGTTTCAGACGATGTCGAAATCGGTCCGGGTTGGCACCAACGGCGGTACTGCTGCCGGTCTCGTCGGCTCCTACGATCAGGTGAGCGACCGCATCCATGCCTTCCATCGTGCCGGCGTGGAATTGTTCATGCTGCAGCTGCAGCCTCTGCGGGCGGAAATGCATCGCTTCGCGGCCGAAGTCATGCCGCGGGTTCGCGCGCTGGAGGCGGCTGAACCGAGCGCTGCGGCCCAGCCGCAAGTGCTGGGGAGGCGTGCGACATGAGTTGGACGACGAAGATTGCCGCCGGCGGGCCGGCCAGGGACTTTTCCATCTCGGTGACCCGGCTCGGCGCGGCGCAACTGCTTGCCATTTCCTGGATCGCGCCCTTGCTGTTCGTCGTCGTTTGGGAAACACTGGCCCGCTTCGGCTTCATCGAAGCGCATGTCTTGCCGGCTCCCAGCAAGGTTCTGATGACGGCGGTCAAGCTCTGCGTCTCCGGCACCTTGCTTTACGACCTGCTCGTCAGCCTCACGCGCGCAGCGATCGGTTTTGCCATTGGCGGCGGCATCGGGTTTTTGCTGGGCACGCTGGTCGGCTTTTCGCGCATTGCCGAAGCCTTTATCGACCGCAGCGTTCAGATGGTCCGCGCCATACCCTTCCTGGCGCTCCTTCCACTGGTGATCGTCTGGTTCGGAGTCGGCGAGGCGCAGAAGATCTTCCTCGTCGCCCTGGGCGTCGCCTTCCCGATTTACATCAACACGACGCTCGGCATCCGGCAGGTGGACCCCAAGCTTGTCGAACTCGGGCGGGTCCAGGGCCTGACGAAGGTCGAACTGATCCGGCGCATCGTCCTGCCCGGCGCCATGCCATCCATCCTGACGGGTGTGCGCTTTTCGCTGGCCACGGCCTGGCTGGCCCTGGTCGTCGC
>JAQGJO010000439.1 GCA_028290595.1 Hyphomicrobiales bacterium
TGTTCCCCGATCAGCCGGGCACTGTCGTTGCGGTCTCGGGCGCCTTCGCGGCGAAGAATCCGCAAGCCGTGCAGGCGATCGCCGACGGCATCGTGAAGGCGATCGACCTGATCAAGAAAGATCCCAAGCGCACGGCCCCGTACATTGGCGCGGCGCTCGGAAAGGGCATCGTCAGCGACGCCATCATCGAAAAGGCCCTGGCCTCGCCGGCGACCAAATTCGTCGCCGATCCGCGCGTCATCATCGACGCCACCAAGAAGATGCAGACCTATCAGGTCTCCATCGGGACGCTCGACAAGGACGTGCCACTGGATGGCCTGTTCGATCCGTCCTATTATCTGAAATCCATCGCGAAATAGGCGCCCTGCAACCGGGGTTGCTTGACAGTAGGATGGACGAAAGGATCGACCGCGTTATCGTCAGGTCGTTGTAGGAGGCTGGCGGAGCGCCATCGATGAAGAATACTGTACTGCGGCGCCTGCTGCCGCTGATCGGCCTACTGGCCTTTCTGGCGCTGTGGGAGGCGGTGCCGCGCCTGGGCCTGGCCCAGCGTGCGCTGCTGCCGACCCCGAGCGACCTGCCGGCAGCTTTTCTGCGCGAGCTATCGAACGGCATCTGGTTCACTGCCCTGGGCCAGAGCCTGTCGCATTACACGATGGGCTTGCTGGTTGGGGCAGGGTGCGGCATCGGGCTGGGCATTCTTACCGGCATGTTCGGTGTCGCCGAAGGCCTGTTCGCCTGGGTCAGCCGGGTGTTGCGGCCGATGCCGGGACTAGCCTGGGTGCCCTTCGCGATTCTCTGGTTCGGCGTCAGCGAATCCGGCGCGGTGTTCATCATCTCCATCGGTGTTTTCTGGATCGTCTATTTTGCCACCTTCGGCGCGATCCGCAGCGTCGATCGTGATCTGATCGAAGTGGCGCAGGCCTTCGGCTTTTCCAGCGTGTGGGAACGCCTCATCAAGGTCATGCTGCCTGCCGCTACGCCCGGCATCATGGTCGGGTTGCGCACGGCGCTGGGTCAGGCGTGGATGTCGGTGGTGGCGGCCGAGCTGTTTGGCGTTAGCGGCCTCGGCAGCCGCATGATGCAGGCCTCCAGCCTGCTCGCAACCGACATCGTGGTCGTCTACATGCTGACGATGGCCGCGCTCTACGGATTGATGGATACGATCTTTATGTTTTCGCAAGGCCGGCTTTTGCGGTGGAGGGCTCCATGAGCGAGGCCAATACGGCGAACGCCGCGGTGATCGACATTCAAGGGCTCAACCTGTCGTTCGATCAGGACGGTCGCAAAACCGATGTCCTGCGCGGCCTCAACCTGTCTGTGCGGCATGGCGAGTTCGTCGCCATCGTCGGCGCCTCCGGTGTCGGCAAGTCGACGTTGCTGCGGGTGTTGATGGGATTGGTGGCGCCGTCGGGCGGATCGGTGAAGGTCAATCCAGACCCCGCGGCGGAGCGGCCGATGGCGCTGGTGTTTCAGGATGCCCGCTTGCTGCCATGGCGCAGCGTCGTCTCTAATGTCGCCTTCGGCCTTGAGAAGACCAATATGGTACGCTCGGCGCGGCGTGAACGCGCCATGCAGGCGCTCAAGATCGTCGGTCTGGCCGATCTCGCCGACCGCTGGCCGTGGCAATTGTCGGGCGGCCAGCGTCAGCGCGTCTCGCTGGCGCGCGCGCTCGCCGTGCGGCCGTCGATCCTGCTGATGGACGAGCCTTTCTCCGCCTTGGACGTCTCGACCCGTGAAGGATTGCAGGATGAGTTGATCCGCATCTGGCGCGAAACCAACCGGACGATTTTATTCGTCACCCATGACATCGACGAAGCCGTCTACCTCGCCGACCGCGTGGTCGCGCTTGGCGGCAAGCCGGGCGAAGTGCGCACCATGCGCAGTGTCGATATGGAAAGACCACGCAAGCGTAATTCGGCAGCGCTGGACGATCTCGTGAACGACCTCAAAGCCGACATCTTCGGTGAGCAGGCGCGTTCCAGCGACAATTGGGTGATTTGAGCGGGTGAGACATTTGAGCCCAGGGTGTGAAGCCTGATTGAGAAAAGCCCTGTCTCATGCTACTGACAATTGCTTCTTTCTTTAAGGAATGGAGCAGAGACATGTCTCATCTGGCCCAATGGTTGGCCTCCCGGCATCACGGTCTCAATACCTATCGCGGATTTCAGCAACAGATAAAGCAGCAAGCAGCCCTGGATACGGGGCACAGGGCGCTTTACCATCTGCTCTACGCCATGGCTGACGATTACATCGAGATGTTTGACGAGGCGCCGCTGCCTGTCGACAAGGCCGAGATCGTATTTGCTAAATTTCTATCGATCGTGCGCACCGCGGAAGCGTCCATCACGCTGACGCCGCAAGCTCAGCTCAACGCCCTCAATGAAATTGCGGCTGTCGAACTGACCTGATTTGGTCGCCGAACCTGCTCCACCAAAAAAGGTGGGCGGCATCATGTGTCGTCAGCCACGATGCCGCCCGCGAGATGAAGACCGGCGCCGCCAGGGCGGGGAGGAGATCGCCTAGCGAAACCATAAACAGGGGCCCATAGCCTTATCTTCATATTAAGTTGACAAAATTTATATACTAAGTCAACTTAAAGGTCCCAGCAGGAGATCGAGATGAGTGCTTCGGACGCCTATGTGATCCAAACCGGTGGCGAGACTGTCGGCATTGTCGTGCGTGATCAGCAAGACGTCACCTACCGTTTCTTTGCCTCCACGCGACGATTTTATCCTCTCGAAGGATATTTGTTTTTCGAACCGTCTGAAGCCGAGCAGGCCGCGAAGGCTATTCAGCGCGGGCAACGTCCGCGGCGGCCGTCTGCGCCCGAACATCCGCCACGGCAGTTCGGGGCGCTGTAATGCGAACCGGCGAGCGCTTGCTGGATATCGCTTCCAGGGCAGTCTCCGCCATTACGCCGCGCGACTGGCTGGTCGAGCGTCCGCATTCGACGGCGGCACGACTGGAAAACGAGTTCTGGCTGGCTCAGTTCGATCCCCACCACGAATGGGGCGTGCGCGATCAACTGGACTCTCGTCGCGGCTTTCAATCGCCTGAATATCACGCTGCGAAATCTCCCCACTGAGGGGGTGTTGAGATTCACGTCAGACTGCGCCTACACAGGCTGCGTGGCCTTCCAATGTAACACCGCTTTCTCCGCGCTCGATGTCAGCGCGAAGACGATCAGCGCAAACACGACGGATGTGATCACCGCCGCCCAGAGGGTTTCGATTTCGCGCATGACACCGGATTCAAGAATGAGCACGCCGAGACCCGGCGAGCCGGTCACCCATTCCGACAGCATCGCGCCAAGCACCGCGCTGGCAGACGCCACTCTGAGGCCTGCAAACAGGAACGGCAACGAATACGGCGCCTGGACATAGCGGATGTGCTGCCAGCGCGACGCGCCATAGACATGCAGCAGTTCGAGCGCGTTCGGATCGGCCCGCATCAGGCCGCGCATCATATTTACCAGGATCGGGAAGAACGAAACGATGACGACGACCACGACACTGGTCGCTATGCCGCGTCCGACAAACAGCATGATCAGCGGCGCCACCGCCGTCACCGGCGCCGAACGGAACAAAATCACCACCGGCATGGCGGCTTGTGAAACCGGTTTATAGGTTACGAAAACCACCGCTAGACTGATGGCGAGGAAACAGCTCACCGCCAGGCCGATGAAGGCCGACAGCAAAGTGAAGGCTGTATGCTCGATCAGCGTTGCGCGATTGGTGATGAAAGCGGCCCCAACAGAAGCCGGCGTCGGCAGCAGGTAGGGTGGAATCTTGAAGGCGACGATCACCATCTCCCACGCGCCCAGCAGGATGAATACCACCAGGAAGAGAACCGACAGGCGTTTCAGGAATGTTGGTGCGGCGCGCATGTCGAGGCCGTCAACTGCTGGAATTGCTGGGGGCTTCCCAGTAGATCGTCAAGCGCTCGATCAGCGCCCATATGGCATATCCCGCGCCCGACATGGCGCAGGCGATAAGCACCGTCAGCCAGACCATTTTGATATCGAAGTTGAACAGCGCATTGAGCATCATCACGCCGATGCCGTTCTCTGCACCGGTCAGTTCGGCTGTCAGGGAACCGAGCACTGCGAGCGGCGCCGCAAGCTTGAAGCCGGTAAACAGAAACGGTAACGAACTCGGCAGAATAAGAAAGCGAAACACCCGCCAGCGCGACGCCGAATAGACGTGGAACAGTTCCATATGGTTCGCCTCATAGGCCTTGAACCCTTGCATCGCACCGACCAGCAAAGGGAAGTAACTTGCGAGGCCAGCGATCAGCGAGCGGGTCAGCGGGCCGTTTCCCAGCCATAGCGCCAGCAGCGGTGTCGCGGCGATGAGCGGAATGCTTGAGAGGCCGACGCCGAGATTGTAGATCGTCGGTCGCAGCGCCGAGATAAAGGCGGCAATAAAGGCGGCGCCAAGCGCAACCACGATTGCGACCGCATAGCCTCTGATCGCATTCATCGTTGTTTCGCCCAGCGCGGCGCCGATGCCGCGCGGATTGGCGAGTAGAGCGCTCCAGACCTGCGACGGGGCCGGCAAGGTGACGGGCAGATAGCCGCCAGTTTTTGCCAGCTCAAGCAACAGCATCAATGCCGAAACGCCGGCCAGCGGCAGGACGATGGATGTCAACGTTGGCGCAAGCCAGCGGGGCACGGCTACTGCACGACCGCTGGTACGTCAGGGCTTTCGCGGACATCGATGCCGTAGAGCCCTTCACGCACGCGATTGACCGTGTCGAAGAAGATTTGCGAACTCATCATCTGCAACGTCCGCGGGCGTGCCAGTGGCACATCGACCACCTGAGAAATTCTGCCCGGACGCGGCGACATGACGAAAACGCTGTCCGACATAAAGACGGCTTCATCAATCGAATGGGTTACCAGCAAGGCCGTGGTGGAGGATTCGGCCCAGATGCGCAGCAGTTCGAGATTCATCCGCTGCCGCGTGATCTCGTCGAGCGCGCCGAACGGTTCGTCGA
>JAQGJO010000447.1 GCA_028290595.1 Hyphomicrobiales bacterium
TGATCAGCCGAGCGCGTCGAGCCCGGCCTTGGCGATCTGGCCGTCCTGGGACGATTGCACGCCGGAGACGCCGATAGCGCCGACATATTGCCCATCGACGATGATCGGCAGACCACCCTCGACCGTCGTTGCCCCCGGCAGGGTCATCACCGCCACGCGGCCGCCAGCGACCGCCTGTTCGAGCGCCAGGGAGGGCCGGCGGAACATGATGGCGGTGCGCGCCTTGGCGACCGCGATCCGCGACGAGCCCTTCTGGGTGTTGTCCATGCGCTCAAGGTACATGAGATGGCCGCCGTCATCGACGATGGCGATCACCACGTTCCATTTGTTGACCTCTGCTTCGGCTCTGGCGGCGGCGGCCATTTTCTTCGCGTCGTCGAGGGCGAGAGCGAGCTGGCTCAGCATGTTTTTCAGTCCTTTGCTTGTGAAACGGAACTTCGACCATAGCAGCGGGAGCGCTGACTTCCAGCACGGCGGCCAAGGATTTATGCGCCACCGGTCAAGACTTAAGGGGGTTTGCCTCTAGGCTGATTGAATAAGCGTCCAATATGGGATTATGGCCATGCAAGATGCACTCGCCTTGAAAACGCGCCCTCTCCTGCCGGGCTTCGGCGTGGAAATCCTGGATATCGACATTGCGACGGCCGACCGCGAGACGATCGACGCCGTAATCGACACTTTTCATCGCAACGGCGCGATCGTGCTCCGCAACCAGAACCTTAGCCCCGCCCAGCAGGTCGCGTTCACACGTGAATTCGGCGAGCCGGAAGGTAATGTGCGCGAAGAATTCACGCATCCGGACTTCCCGGAAATCATGATTATTTCCAACAAGATTGTCGACGGCAAGCCGATCGGCAATCCGGAAGCCGGCCTCAACTGGCACACTGATTTCCAGTATGGCGTGCGCACCGCGTTGTGCACGCTGCTCTATAGCATCGAGACGCCGGCCGTCGGCTCCGATACGCTGCTGGCCGATCTTTGCACCGCCTGGAATGCCCTGCCCGAGGAAAAGCAGAAGCAGATCGATGGCCTCAAGACCCATTTCAGCTATCAGCTCTTCCAGGAAAAGCGCGGCGTCGCCCTGACCCAAGAGCAGAAGGACGCAATGCCGGATGTCCTGCATCCGCTGGTACGCCGTCATCCCACCGATGGGCGCAAGGCGATCTGGGGCCTGGCCGTCGGTCCGGTCAAACGGCTCGTCGGCAAGGGCGGCGAAGAGATGGACGAAGAAGAGAGCATCACGCTCATCAAGGAATTGATCGCCTTCTGCACGCAGGAAAAGTTTGTCTATGCCCACAAGTGGCAGCCGGGCGACCTGCTTGTCTGGGACAACCGCTGCACCCTGCATACGGGAACGCGGTTCGATTTCGACAAATACATCCGCCACGTGCATCGCACCTGGGTGCGCGGCGATGTCCCGTTTTGAAAGATACTGAAAGGCAAGAGCGGATATGATCAGCCGTCGCAAAGTCGTCAGCGCCGCCCCTCTTGCACTCGCCGCGCCGGCGCTGATGCGCCGCGCCATGGCGCAGAGCGTCAAACCGCTCGCCATCGCGTTCCCGGCGGACGTGTCGTCCTGGGATGCGATGAACTCCGGCACGTCGGTCACCCAGTCGCTCTACAAATGCGTCTTCGACACCATGCTCGACGTGACGCCCGAAGCCAGGCTCGTGCCGGGCCTCGGCAGTTTCGAGTGGACCGACAACAACAACCAGGTTCTGGAACTCACGCTGCGCGACAATCTGACGTTTCACAACGGCGACCCGCTGACTTCGGACGATGTGCATTTCACCATTTTCACCCGCCTTAAGACCGACAACGGCCTCGCCGTTGCCGGCAATTTCGGCAAGATCGTCGAGGCCGTGGAAACGCCGGCGCGCAACAAGGTGATCTTCAAATTCGCCAGCAAATATGTGACGGCGCCGCAGCGTCTCGCCAGCGTCGGCTATGTGATGCCGCGCCGCTATTTCGAAACCGTCGGGCTAGATGCCTATCTGAAGAAGCCGGTCGGCGCGGGTCCCTACAAGCTGGTCGACTACCAGCGCGACTCGCGCATCCTGCTGGAGGCCTTCGACGGCCATTGGCGCGGCGCGCCCAAGATCCGGCAAGTCACGATTCAGATCATCAAGGACCCGACCACGCGCATCGCCGCGATCCAAAGCGGACAGGTGGATCTGGCGCATAATCTTCCGGTGCGCGACGTCGTACGCCTGGGCGCCCTGCCGAACCTCGTCGGCAATCTGCATCCGATCAGCAATGTGGTGATGATCCACATGGTGAACAAAGGCATCTTCCGCGACCAGAACGTGCGGCTCGCCTTCCATCATGCGATCGACAAGGCGGCGTTATCGCGGGCCTTCTTCAACGGCAAGGCCGAGCCTCTGTCCATGTGGGGCGGCGCGGGTTCGCCCGCCAACGACCCCAACTTCAAGTTCGCCTACGATCCCGAACTCGCCAAGTCGCTGCTCGCCAAGTCCGGCTACGGCATGACGAACCCAGCAAAGATCACCTTCACCACCTTCAACGGCGTGTTCCCGAATGATTTCGACATCGCCCGCACGATGGTGCAGATGTGGAAACGGGTGGGTATCGAAGCCAATCTGGAGACGATGGAATTCTCCAAATACGGCGAGCTGTCGCGCACCGACAAGCTGGAAGCGCCGATCCTCTACAACTGGTTCAACCCGACCGACGATCCGGAGTCCTATTCAGGCTCGATCATGGACCCGAAGAAGCGCTTCTCGGTGTGGAAAAGCGACGATATTTCGCCGCGTCTCGATCCGCTGCTTGAAGAAACAGATTACGACAGGCGCGTCGCCGGCTATCGCGACTTCGACAAATGGTGCGTCGAACAGGGCTACGCCTTCCCGATCCTGCAAGGTGTCGCGACGGTCGTTTACGCCAAGCGCGTCGGCTACGTGCCATTTCGCACCGGGGTTATCGCGCCCTATGCGTGGTCCTTTACCGCCTAGAGTGTCGCCAGCGGCGCCCAGCGTTTCGATATGTCCTCCGGCGGCAGGGCGGCGATCAATTCGCGCGTATAGGGATGCTGCGGCGTGCTGAAGACGGCTTCCGTCTCGCCACTTTCGACAATCACACCTTTCCACATGACGAGCACGCGGCTGCACAGATAACGCACGACCGCGAGATCGTGCGAAATCATCAGCAGCGCGATGTCGAACTCGGAGCGCAGGCGCAGCAGCAGATTGAGAATCTGCGCCTGCACTGAAACATCGAGGCCGGAGGTGATCTCGTCGGCGATGAGCAGCCGCGGCGTATTGCAGAGCGCGCGGGCGATATTGACCCGCTGACGCTGGCCGCCCGACATTTCCGAGGAAATCTTGGTCAGCGTGTCGAGCGGCAGGCCGGTGGCGCGCAACATCTGTTCCGCACGCGCGCGCCGTTGCTGCCGGCTCACATCGCCCGGCTGCAAGGGCTGCGTGACGAGCTGCAATGTGCTGCGACGCGGATTGAGCGCGGCGCGCGGATCCTGAAAGACAAACTGAATGCTGGCGATGCGGCGGCGCCATTCGGCCTCGTCGCCGCCAAGCGGCTTGTCGTCGAGCAGGATGCGCCCGGCGCTCGGCTCTTCCAGGCCCATGATGAGACGGCCGAGAGTCGATTTGCCGCTGCCGCTTTCGCCGACAACGCCGACGAATTCGCCAGGCGCCACGGAAAAGCTGGCGCTGCTCACCGCCGCCTGCCCGGGCGTACGCGACAGCCAGCCGCCGCGGCGGAAAATCTTGGTGACGTTGTCGACCTTGAGGAGTGCTGCGGCGGACACCTGTTTGGACAGCGACGGTGGATCGGCTTCCACATTCTTAGCAACCGCACCGGGGCGAATGCAGCGCAATGCGGTGCCGTCGCCGCAATCGGCCAACAGCGGCGGCGCGGCAAGACAGGCGTCGATCGCCGAAGCGCAGCGGGGCGCGAAGCGGCATCCAGTCAGTATCGGATATTCAGGCAAGCCCGGCATCTGGCCGCTCGGCGAGGCGAGCGCGCGCCATTCTCCGTCGAAATTCGGCATCGAGGCGTGCAGCGCGCAGGTATAGGGATGGCGTGCGTGCAGGAACAATTCGCGCGCCGGCCCCTCCTCCACGACCTCGCCGGCATAAAGCACAGCCACCTGATCGCAGATCTGCGCCGCCAGCCGCAACTGGTGGGTGATGAACAGCACCGCCGTACCGTGGCGCTTCTGCATGGCGCGCAACAGACTGACGATATGTCCCTGCGTGGTCACGTCGAGCGAGGCGGTCGGCTCGTCGGCGATCACCAGATCGGGATTGCTGATGAAGGCAAGCGCGATCAGCACGCGCTGACACATGCCGCCGGAAAGCTGGAAGCAATATTGATCGTAGACGGTCTCGGGCGCTTCGATGCGCACGTCGGCGAGCGCGGCAAGTGCGGCCTTGCGGCCCACCCCCGCCGAGAAGCCCAGACGGCGCAGATGTTCGCGAAAATGATTGCCGATCGTCATGGCGGGATTGAGCGCCATCATCGGCTCTTGCGGAATGAAGGCGATCTCGCGGCCGAGCAGGCTGCGGTGCTTTCGTTTCGACAGCGCCAGCAGGTCGGTGGCGCCGAAGCGCAGCGATCCGGCGGCGACCCGGAAGCCGTCCGGCAGTTGATCGGCAATGACGCGACCGAGCATGCTTTTACCGGCGCCGGATTCGCCGATCAGGCCCAGCACCCGTCCACGGCGGAGCGAAAGGTTGACGTCACGCAGAACCTGTACCGGGCCGGCCTGCACCGTCAGCCCCCTCGCCTCGAACAACGGCGGCGAAGCGGTATCGTCATCAGTTGCGAGGTCTTGAGGCCTGATCGGTGCAAGCGTGGATGTCATACTTCGATCCTGCGGCGATCGGAGACGCGGGGATCGAGCATGAGGCGCAATCCGTCGCCCAGCATGTTGGCGGACAGAACCGTGAGGACGATCGCCGACACGGAGAAGATCAGCGACCATGGCGCCTGGAACACCGTGGCGAGGCCATCGGCAATCATCACGCCCCAGGTGGGGATGCCGGGCTCGACCGAGACGCCGACAAAGGACAGAACGGATTCGACGATCACCGCGATACCAATCTCGACGCTGGTCAGTGTGATGATGATCGGCAGCACACCAGGCACGAGGTCGCGCGTCATGATGCCGACATGCGACGCGCCGGCGATCCGCGCCGCCGAAATATATTCGAGCTTCATCAGGCCTATCACCGAACTGCGGATGACCCGGCAGAACCGCGTCCAGTCGACAAGGATGGTCGCCAGGATGACGTTGCGCAGGCCGGGCGAGAGGCCGACCATGAGAACAAGCGACAGAACCACAGCCGGAAACGACATCCATATATCGACGAGACGCGACACGGACTTATCGAAAATGCCGCCGAGATAGCCCGACAGAATGGCGATCGTGGCGCCCACCATGCAGGTGCCGATCGGCACGACGGTGCCGACGATAGCCGCGACCCGGGCGCCGTAGATCAGCCGCGAGAGGACGTCACGTCCGAG
>JAQGJO010000100.1 GCA_028290595.1 Hyphomicrobiales bacterium
GGTCAGCGTCTGCGTATTGCTCTCGGCGGAGAAGCCGAGATAGCGACGCGCCTCGATGACTGTCGCGGTATCGAACTTCGTGGCGTTGGAGCGCTTGTCGGGATCGGTCACGCCATCGGATTTGGTCAGCGAAATATCGACAGGCCGGCCCTTGCCATCGGCGCTGACAAGCCGGACCGTTTCGGTTGCTGAACCGTCCTTGCCGTGTGCGCGGTCGTCACCCTTGGCAGCAACGACGGCATCTTCATGTCTGGCCAGGAGGAGAATCTCGGATTTCTTGTCTACGACCAGGGTTGATTTTTCATCCTTGCCGTCCGCCTTCTCGACGTCCGCATCCTGCTTCTTGACAGTTTTCGCAGTGGTCTCCTTGGCGGGTACGAGCCCCAGCAGCATGCTCAGTTCCTCGGACGGGCTTGCTGCCACATCCTGCAAAGCCGTTGCATTGCCGGTGTCGGCGACGGTCTTCCGAACCATCAGCTTGGCGGCCTCCAGCATCTTGGCAAGCGCCTTTTCGGCTTCACCGTCTTTGCCTGCTTCCGTGGAGGTGGCCGTTTTCTGGCTCTGCTTCAGGAGCGCCAGACGGATCCGGCTTTCGGCCGATTCCGCGTGATTGCGGCGAACCGCATCGACGGGGATAGCCGCGATACCGACAGGTGCATCGTTTGGCGTCGCACCGGCGGCAGCATCGTCTTCGACAGCGGCGTGGCGATTGTCACGGCCGCCGTTCGGCGTCTCCTGCTGATTTGCCTTGGAGACATAGTCCTGGAAGCTGTCGCCACTGTCCGCGTCGGCAGCGCCGGAGGCGTTCTGCTGGTCGCGATAGGCAGGCTGGACGGGCGGGGATTGGGGCAGGCCTGCAAGGATTTGATCCATCATCGTCAGTTGCTTCCTGTCGATAGAAGTGCGTCGATATCTTTCAGCTTGGAGCGGCTCACGCTCACGAAATCCTCGATCTTGTCGATCTTGGAATCGAGCGCCTGCTTTCTTGTCTCATCCGCCAGGTTCTGGGCGCTGGTGAGCGTATCGGCCGGAACCTCCTCGGAGGCCTTCGCGACACGCTCGGACATCATATCCCTGTATTCCTTGTCGACCATGACACGCTCGACTTGCCTCAGACTGTCGTCGCCCGGCTCCTTGACCACCTCTTCGGCCACGATACGCGCCGCATCCCTGAGGAAGCGATCCTTCGGCGAGAGTGATTTGTCGGGGATCGCGGCGAGCTTTTCCAGCACCTGATTGATGCCGTCGCTCGGAATGTTGACGATGCCGGAGTAAAGTTCGGCAAGCGCGAGCTGGCCGGTATCTTCCGGCGACGAAAGCCTGCGCGCCTCTTTCGAGGCAAAATCGGCGAGCGGCTTGTTGCCGTCGATCGCCGCCCGGCGTCCCAGCCTGAGGTAGATTTCCCGCTGGCGCTTGCGCTCGATGAGCGACAGCACGGCCTTGATCTCATCCGGCGGCAACGCATTCTTGTGATCGATTGCCAGCGAGACGAAGATATCGGCGAACTGCGACGCATAGGGGGAGTTCATGAAACGCCTGGCATAGCGGCGCGCATAAGGCAGCGCGCGAACGGCGTCGCCCTTCGCGGATGTGATGCCGAGCGAGCGCCGCAGCGCCGCCTCCTCGATGATCGTGCCCGGCGCCTCGGTGCGCGCCAAGTCGAAGAATTTGAGCGCGGCGTCGGTTTCGTTCTCCATCAGCGCATTAGCGCCGATCAGTTCGAGATAGGGGCCGATGCGGGTGTTGCGATATTCCGGCACCACTTCCTTCAACTGCTTGAGCGCGGTGGCACCCCTTCCCGACAGATAGCGCCGGAGGATGCTTGTGACTCGGTTGTCGAAATTGCCCCCGATATCGCGTTCGGCAAGTATATCCAGTGTTTCGGGATTGCCGCCGCTCATTGCATAGATCAGCGCCGCATCGACATTTCGAGGATCGTCGAACACGGCCATGTCGATCGTGCGCAGGCGCTTGTCGATCTCCTCGAGCAGGTAGCGCTGCATTTCGACCGAATCGAGATCGCCGTTGATGACTTTGTCCTGAATGGTCTGCAACGAGCGGATCATGAGATAGGGCGGGGCGATCTCGGCGGTTTCCTCAGCGGAAACGCTTGCCGCCTGGCCAGCTGCCAGGCAGACCAGCGTCATCAATCCGAAACAGGTCGAGCGGAGTGCCATCCACTACTCCGTATTCGCCTGGAGGAGAATTTCGATGCGCCGGTTGGATGCATCGAGTGGCGCCTTTTCAAGTTTCAGGCGATGATCGGCGAAGCCCGATATCTGGGAAATCCGGTTTTCCGCCACGCCGCTGCGCAACAGCATGAAATAGGCACTTTCGGCGCGCGCGGTGGAAAGGCGCCAATTGTCATAGGTCTTGGACTTGTAGGGCCGGCCATCGGTATGCCCGCGAATGGCGATCTGGCCTTTCTGGGTCTTCAGCAGCTTGGCGATGGTCGCCATCGCCGCGACCGTTTCCTTGGTCGGAATGGCCGAGCCGGAACGGAACATCGGCGTCTTGACCTGGTCGGAGATGCTGATCAGCATACCGCCTTCAGCCGGCGTGACGAGCAGGCCTTCAGCGAGATAACCGGCTTTCGGTCCCAGTTCCTTGCGCAATGCTGCCTGCAGGCGTTCGGCAAGCTTTGCGGCCTCGGCGGCCTTCAGTTCCGCTTCGTCGAGCTTGCCGTCCTTGTTCTTGTCGAATTTGGCCAGCAGTTCCTTGTCTGATTTGCCATCCTTGTCCTTGTCCGACTTGCCGAGCTTGTCCTTGTCCGACTTGCCGTCCTTATCCTTGTCGGTCTGGCCAAGCTTATCCTTGTCGGACTGGCCGGCCTTGTCTTTTTCGGTCTGGCCGAGTTTGTCCTTATCGGTCTTGCCGTCCTTGTCCTTGTCGGTCGTCTTGGTCTTATCCTTGTCGGTCAGACCCTCGCCGGGTTTGCGGTCGCCGGTTTCCTGCTCGCCGCTCTTCTTGTCGCCGGTTTCGGCATCGCCCTTGAACATGGAATCGGGATTGTCGGCATTGATGATCTCGCCATCGCCCGGCAGGCCCGCCGTCTCGGCGGCAACGTCGCTGGCATTGGCGGGCGAGGTCTTCGAGATCTCGACCTGCTGGGTCCAGAAATCCGGATCGAAAATATCCTTGAACGCTTCGCCGCCGTCAGCGCCCGTACCGGGGCCGGCATCGTTGGCGCCGCCGTCTCCCTTGATGCTGATATTGGCCTTGTCCTCGGTTTCCTGGGCGATCTCGGCGATCACGGCATAAGGATTTTCGAAATAATCGGCCTCGGAAGCCTTCACCTGGTCCATTTCGGACGTCGTGTTGTCTTCCTGGCCGGGATCGCTTTCGTTGTCCGCCGATTTGCCGTCCTTCTTATCCTGCTGCTCTTCGACGGCGTCATTCTTCTCCTTCGCCCGCTTCGGCGTCTGGATGCCCTCGTCGGGCGGCACTTCGCTGGTCAGCTTGATCGGGTTGAAATAGCTGGCGACGGCAGCCTTCGTCTCTTCATTGGCGGCGTTGACCAGCCACATGATGAGGAAGAAGGCCATCATGGCGGTCATGAAGTCGGCATAGGCGATCTTCCACGCGCCATGACCGCCGTGTTCCTCGTGGGCTTTGTTTCGCTTGACGATGATGATTTCATTTTTGCCGTGATGGTGGCTTTCCGCCTCGCTCATTCCATCACCTCGGCAAGCGACTGCGCCCAGACCGACAGCCGCGTCGTCAGCACGGTCTCGTTGATCTCAACGAAAATATCCGTCGTCTCGGCCTCGATATGCCGGCAGGGAACGCCATCGGCTTCGAGCCGCGGCTTGAGCAGTTCGAACAGACGTCCCGGGCCACGCACCAGAACTTCCGCCGCCTTTTCCTCGATAAAGGCATTGTGCACGGCGTCGGCAAGTGCCGCGACCGAGCGGCGGGCGAGATCGGCTTCCACGACGGGCAGCAGGACCTGGAGCGCCTGGTCGGCGACCGATTGGGAGATGGCAAGCGTCATGTCGAAGAACCGGGTATGGATCACGCTCATGATCTCGTTTTCATGCCGTTCCTCGAACGCCTGAAGTTCCCCGGAATGTTCCTCGGCGATGGCCGCCAGATCGCCGGCGAAGCGCTCCTCGCATTCGGCGACCGCGGCTGCATGCCCTTCCTGGCGTGCGGCCTCGCGCTCTGCTTCGAGATCGATCGGAGGCTCGGGCTCGGCGAGAAATCCGAGATCGTCGAGCGACGAGCCGGCCAGGCTCGAAAGGATATTGGTCTCGACCAGCGCGGTGGATTCGGGAACGCTGAAATCCTTGAGATACTTCGTCAGCATGGCATTCATCGCCGCCGCATCTTTCTCTGGAGTCTGCCGCGATTCAGAGCGGCCTGTTGATGCGGAAAACTAGAAGTTCAATCTTGTGCGAAGATGAAATGCATTG
>JAQGJO010000480.1 GCA_028290595.1 Hyphomicrobiales bacterium
CGGCGTTCACCAGGTTCAACGTGTTCCTGCGCGACCGCTTCTCATGCCAGTATTGCGGCGCGCATGACGACCTGACGTTCGACCACATCGTGCCACGCTCCAAGGGCGGCCAGACCACTTGGGAAAACGTCGTCGCGGCCTGCTCGCCCTGCAACCTGCGCAAGGGCAACATGACCACCCAGCAGGCGCGGATGTTCCCGCGGCAGAACGCGTTCGCTCCCACCGTGCACCGGTTGCACCGCAACGGCCGGCTGTTCCCGCCGAACTACCTGCACGATAGCTGGCTGGACTATCTCTATTGGGATACGGAACTCGATCCGTAGCTTTTACGGCGCGTCAGCGCTGCTTCACCGATCAGAAGCGGGACGCCGGTTGGGGCGGTCGCCCGAAGGACGCCCATTTCTCCTAGTCAGAGGGCCTCTGAAAAAGAAGCGGAATGCCGTTTGGCCCTGCTGCTTTCGCTTCGGTCACGGCTGACGAAAGCCGGGAACCTTTGATCAACCCGAAGATCGCCGGAATGACGATCAGCGTCAGCAGCGTCGATGAGACCATGCCACCGATCATCGGCACCGCGATGCGTTGCATGATCTCCGAACCGGTTCCGGAGCTCCACATGATCGGCAGCAGGCCGGCCATGATGGCCACCACCGTCATCATCTTCGGACGTACGCGCTCGACGGCACCCTCCATCACTGCGGCGTAGAGGTCGCCGCGGGTCAGGGGCCGGCCCTGCATGTCCCGCTGCGCCTGAACCGCAGCCAAGGCCTGATTGAGGTACATCAGCATCACCACGCCGGTCTCGGCGGCGACGCCGGCCAGGGCGATGAATCCGACCGCGACGGCGACGGACAGGTTGAAGCCGAGCCACCACATCAACCAGAGCCCGCCGACCATGGCGAACGGCAGCGAAAGCATGACGATCAGGGTCTCGGTGATCGAGCGGAAATTCAGGTACAGCAACAGGAAGATGATCAGCAAGGTGACCGGCACGACGATCTTCAGGCGCGCCGTGGCGCGTACAAGATATTCGTACTGGCCGCTCCACATCACGTAATACCCCGCGGGGAACTGGATGCTGGCCTGAACGGCGCGCTGGGCGTCGGCCACGTAGCCGCCAAGGTCGCGGTCGCGGATATCGACATAGATGTAAGTCGCCAATTGACCGTTCTCCGTCCGGATCGACGTCGGTCCCCTCGCCGGCGTAATTTTGGCCACTTCCCCGAGCGGCACCGCACCGCCCCCGGGCATGGGCACCAGGACGTCGTTGGCGATGGCTTGAGGGCTGTCCCGGAGGTCGCGCGGGTAGCGCATATTGACGCCGAAGCGCTGGCGACCTTCGACAGTGGTCGTCACGGTCTGCCCGCCGAGCGCTGTCGCGATGACGTCCTGAACGTCCTGGATCATGATGCCGTAGCGCGCCAATGCCTCCCGGTCCGGCGTCACGTCGAGGTAGTAGCCACCGATGCCACGCTCGGCATAGGCGGACGACGTGCCGGGGACCGCCTTCAGTATCTGTTCGATCTGCCTGGCGAGCCTGTCGATCTCGACCAGATCCGTGCCGATCACCTTGACGCCGATCGGCGTCCTGATGCCGGTGGAGAGCATGTCGATGCGGGCCTTGATCGGCATGGTCCACGCATTCGACACGCCGGGAAACTGCAGCGCCTTGTCCATGTCGGCGATCAGCCCGTCGACCGTCAGTCCCGGACGCCATTCCTCCTTGGGCTTGAGGTTGACGATGGTCTCGAACATCTCCGACGGCGCCGGATCGGTCGCGGTAGCAGCACGCCCCGCCTTGCCATAGACGGAAACCACTTCCGGAAACGAACGGATGATGCGGTCCTGCATCTGCAGCAGCTCGCCGGCCTTGGTCACGGATATTCCTGGCAGCGTCGTCGGCATATACATCAGCGTGCCCTCGTTCAAGCTTGGCATGAACTCGGTACCAAGCCTGCTGGCCGGCCAGATGCTGATGGCAAGAACCGCGATCGCGAGCAGAACGACCAGTGTCTTCGCCCGCATGACGCCCTTGATGACGGGTCTATAGAGCCAGATCAGGAAGCGATTGAGCGGGTTCTTGTGCTCCGGAACGATGTTGCCGCGGACGAAAAGGATCATCAGGGCCGGCACCAGGGTCACGGACAGGATGGCCGCAGCGGCCATCGAAAACGTCTTGGTAAAAGCCAGCGGGCTGAACAGGCGTCCTTCCTGCGATTCCAGCGTGAAGATCGGCATGAACGACACGGTAATGATCAGCAGGCTGAAGAACAGCGCCGGGCCCACCTCGGACGCCGCCTCGATCAGGACGTCGACACGCGGCTTTCCGGGCGCCGCCCGTTCGAGATGCTTGTGGGCATTCTCGATCATCACGATGGCGGCGTCGACCATGGCGCCGATGGCGATGGCGATACCGCCCAGGCTCATGATGTTGGACCCAAGCCCGAGCAGCTTCATGGCGCCGAACGCCATCAACACGCCGACGGGAAGCATCAGGATTGCGACCAGCGCGCTGCGGACGTGGAGCAGGAATACGATACAGACCAATGCGACGACGACACTTTCTTCGAGCAGCGTATGCTTGAGCGTAGCGATCGCGGCGTTGATCAGGTTGGAGCGATCGTAGACCGCGACGATCTCCACGGATTTCGGCAGGCTGCTGGCGATCTCCTTGAACCGCTTCTTGACGTTCTCGATGACGTCGAGCGCGTTGACGCCGAAGCGCTGCAACACGATGCCGCTTGCGACCTCCCCTTCTCCATTCAGTTCGGTGATGCCCCGCCGTTCGTCGGGACCGAGCTCGACCCGCGCGACGTCGCGCAGCAGCACCGGCGTGCCGTTGTTGGTCTTGAGCACCACGTTGCCGAGATCGTTGATCGATTTCAGATAGCCCTTGCCCCGGATGACGTATTCGAACTCCGAAAGCTCGACCGTGCGGCCGCCAACGTCGGCGTTGCTGGCGCGGATGGCGTCGCGCATCTTCTGCATGGTGATGCCGAGATCGCGCATCCGGAGCGGATCGAGAACCACGTTGTACTGCTTGACGAAGCCGCCGACGCTGGCGACTTCGGCAACGCCTTCCGCCTTGGCGAGCGCGAATTTCAAATTCCAGTCCTGGATCGTGCGGGTATCCGCGAGGTTCAATTCCTTGGACATCACTGCGTACTGATAGACCCAGCCGACCCCGGTGGCGTCGGGGCCCATTGTCGGCGTGACACCCGCCGGCAAACGCGATGCGGCGCCGTTCAGGAACTCAAGGACCCGCGACCGCGCCCAGTAGATGTCGGTGCCGTCCTCGAAGATGACGTAGACGAACGACACGCCGAAGAACGAGAAGCCGCGCACCACCTTTGACTTCGGTACGGTCAGCATCGCTGTGGTCAAGGGATAGGTGACCTGATCCTCGATGACCTGCGGCGCCTGGCCGGGATATTCCGTGTAGACGATCACCTGGGTATCGGAGAGATCCGGAATGGCGTCGAGCGGCAGATGGACCAGCGCGTAGATGCCGGCGGCCGCGGCGAAGCCGGTGCCGAACAGCACCAGCAGCAGGTTGCGCGCCGACCAGGCGATGATGCGGGCGATCATTGCAGGCTCCCCGCTTCGGAGAAGCCCTTGAGCGCAGCTTTTAGATTGCTCTCCGCGTCGATCAGGAAGTTTGCGGACACAACAACGGGCTCCCCCTCGCCGATCCCATCCCGGACTTCGACAAAGCCGCCGCCGCGGCGGCCCAGCTTGACATCGCGCGGTTCGAAGCGGCCTTCCCCCTTGTCGACGAACACCGTCTGCCGGCTGCCGGTGTCGAGCACCGCACTCTCTGGAACGGCGATTACTGGGTCAGCCCCCCCGGTGCTAATCGCGGCATCAACGTACATATCGGGGAGCAACGCGAGATCGGCATTCGCAAGTTCGATGCGGACCCGGGCCGTGCGAGTCTCGCGGTTGATCTGCGGATAGACCACGCTGATGGTGCCGGCGAACTCACGCCCGGAGAAGCTGCGCGCCCGGACCGTGACGGGTTGTCCGACGGCGATGGCACCAAGATCGCGCTCCGCGACGTCGATTGTGGCCCAGACAACCGAAGTGTCCGCCACCCGGAAGAGCACGTCGCCAGGCTGTGCCCTCATCCCTTCGATCGCGTTGCGCTCCAGCACGGTGCCGTCCCGCGGCGCGACCCACGCAATCGAGATCGGGACGGTGCGGGTTTTTTCCATTTCAGCGATCGCCGATTCAGGAACGTCGAGATTCATGACGCGCTGACGGGATCCCCGCCCGTACGGTCCTTCGCCCCCTGTCGTTTTTGACGTAATCGTCGCGACATACTCGGCCGCGGCCGACGAAATCGCCGGACTGTAGATGTCCATCAACGGCTGTCCCTTGCGGACTTTCGTGCCGGTGGTGACGTCGGCAACCTTCTGGACCCAGCTTTCCGCGCGCATCGAGATCACCGAGACACGCCGCTCGTCGAGCTGGATCGTCCCGGGCGCGCGGATCGTGGTCTGGATCACCCGGGAGGCCGCGGGTTCGGATTTCACACCAGTGCGCTGAAGCTTGCCGGGCGACAGCTTGACCGATCCGTCGTCGGAATCCTCG
>JAQGJO010000512.1 GCA_028290595.1 Hyphomicrobiales bacterium
AGCGCGCGACCAGGTCTGCCTCGCGCTGGGCCGCGGACGTGATCTGCGTGCGCAAGCCAGCCACCACCGGCGAATTGATCAACTCCGGCAGCAGGCCCTGCACGCTGCCGCCTTTGTCGGCGATCGATTTCAGCAGATCGACCCGCGCCTTTTTCTCCGACATCTCGGCGCGAGCCGCCACCAGCCGGCCATTGAGATCCCCGAGCTGCTGCTCCGTGAGCGTGACCTTCGACGTTCCCTCCAGAAGATTGTGCTCGGCCCGGAATTTGCGGACGGCTTCTTCTGATTCGGCGACCTGGCGGCGCATTTCGGCAAGACGGTCGCTGAACCAGCGCGAAGCGCGCGTTGCCGCTTCGAAACGGGCGTCGAGCTTGTCCACGATGTAAGCGTCCGCAACGGCGTTGGCGAGCCGGCCGGCTCGCCGCGGGTCCGCCGAGGTGAAGGCGACGTTGATGATAAAGCCCTTGTCTTGCGTCACGAGCAGCGCGCCCTTGAGACCCAGGATCGCAGCCATGACCTGCGGCGGGATGCGCTCGTTATCAGCGGCCCGCATCGGCGCGGGCGGCAAAGATGGAGAGCCGAGTTCCGGATCGGTGGCGAGGTTCTCCTTCTCAACGACACGCCGCAACAGAACCGTCGAGCGAATGATCTGCATCTGGCTCTCGATCGTGTTCGGATTGAGTACCAGATCGGAGAAAATTGCGTCGGCGGTGGCCTTTTCCTTCTGCGGTTCCAAAAGAATCTGCGCCATCGCAGTGTAGCGCGGCGTTTCGCGGACAAGCGATACGACACCGATGACGGCCACCACGCTGAACACGGTGGCGATGAACACCCACTGCCGCCACACGAAGTTGAGCACTTCGTTGATGTCGAAGCGGTGATGGCCGGATTCGCCGGATTCGGGAGCGACGACAGTGGATCTGGTCAGCATCGAACTTTGTCCCGGTTCTTAAACAGCGGACTTAATCATGTGCAGCCAGTTGCGAACTTTTGGCCTGCGCCACGCCGGCCCCCAGGATTGCCATGAAGGTCAGCGTCACGGCCTGGATTTGCAGGCTGAAATCGACCAGCGCGTTGCTGGCGAGAAGCAGCGAGACCGCGGCCGCGATGGCTGGCACGGTAGCGCCCGCCTTGCGGCTGACCGCGCCCTTGAAACAGGCGAGCGCCAGCAATGCTACGGCGCCGATGAAAAGCATGCCGGCGATCACGCCGAGGCCTTGAAAGATTTCGAGATAGGTGTTGTGCGCCATTTCCCAGACGCCCACCGGGATCACGGAACGGTCGCGGAACATCGGGAAAATGTCCTTGAAGGTCCCGTATCCATACCCAGTCAGCGGCGAATCAAAAATCGAGCCGATCGCAATCTTGTAAATGGCGATGCGGGACTCATCGCTAAAGCCCTGCTGTGCGACCTTGCCGATGAAGGTGTCGCCATAAATCAGGAATACGACGGCGATGGCGAAGGCGGCGACCACAATAATGTCGCGCTGGTCGATCACGCGGGTCCGGCTGCGTCCCAACATCAATACCAGCAGCGTGAACAGCCCGAGTGTCGTCGCGATAATGCCGCCGCGGGAGCCCGATAACAGCATGGCGACGAAGACGACAAAAGCCGCGCCGATGAAGATCACGCCGCGCTCACCCGTGGTCTGGACAAAGGCGGCGATCTTGAAGCGGCGCGAGGCGCCGTCCGCGCTCACGTCGTGCCGGTATAGCCGCAGAATCATGCCGCACAGAACGATAAATCCAATGCCTGCGTAGGTCGCAAAATTATTGCGATTATAGAATGTCGCGGTGACGAAGCCGTGCATGTAGGGATTTTCGACCCACAAAACGTAGCCAGGCGTCAGACCGATTGCGACCAGGCCGTAGACGCAATAGGCAGTGCAGATTGCGGCCAATGCGAGCAGCAAAGCGTTGGCCCGCGCGGCATCGCGGCCAAATTGGAGCGCCAGCCAGAACACACTCGCCGCCGTCAGCAACCGCATCAAGGCAAGCGCGGTCAGGTCGCGGTTGACGCTGATGCTGCCCTCGATCGGCAAGCCAAGGACGCCCGACGCCAGCGCCCAGGCCGGATGGTGCAGCGTCGGCGACGTCCAGGCTGCGTTCTGCAAGACGATCCAGCACATCACAATGCCGATCAGCACAACCGGCAGCGCAATTCGCCGCACAGCAACGAGGTGGCGCCGCCGTGTCGTCAGCAGCCGCGCTTCGTACACCGCGGCGATGCCGGGAAAGATCACGGCGTTGACACCCCAGGCCAGCAGCGTGTTGCTGGCGAACCAAAACGGCACCCAGGCAAGGCCCGCAACGAACGACCAGAACAGAACCCGGTCGAATCGCGTCGGCGCGAGCGGATCCGCCGTTGCCGCTGGCCGTTTTGCCGGCGCCGGCGAAAGCGACGCGGCCGATTTATGACCTGTGAAACCCGCGAGCATTGAGATCGTCGCTAGTGCCGCCGATTTGAAGTTCCTGCATCACCGGCGGCAAGTTCGTTCAGGAACTTCAAATCGATAAGCGGTACTAGAATTATAAACTTGCTAGTGCCCCTTTTTTTCCGAAGTTCGTGTCAGAACCTGCTGCAATGCATCACGAACTTCGGAAACGGGGCACCAGACCGGCGGCCGCGTTCAAGCACGCTACCGCACTTTGGGTGAAAGCCTGCGTGCTTTGACCCCACAACCAGCGCAGAATTTGACTTCAGCCCACGGGACTAAAGCGGCAAGCCATGTCGTCGTCGTATTGAACAAGACAATGAAAGCGCGTCTGAACGGGCGGATGCTGCCGATGCGGATCGCTCGCGACGCGGCCAGAAAGATGCGGGGCAAGAGCTACTGGCAAGTTGTCGTCGGGCTGGCCGGGCTCACGGTGTTGCCACCGGTCCTCGTGCAGTTGGCCTGCGTCGATGGATTTTGCTGTTGTGTATTGGAGCCAACAGCCGTTGCGACAGCCGCGGCAACCGCGGTCTGAATCGTGGTATTGCCGCTGAACTGCGCCGCGCTGACGATCCTGCCGGCGCCGAATGTATTGCCCCGTGCGGTCAAGACGATCAGCGCCTGCGCCAGGGCCGCGGCGGCAGCCTGCTGCTGCGCCGCGTTGGCGCGCGAACCGGAATAGGCGATATCGTCGGCCAGTGTCGGATCGCGCAGCAGCAATTCGCGCAGTGCCGCGACCAGCGCATCGTCGCCATTCGGGTGGCTTGCAAACAGCGCCGTGACCGCGCTACTCGGCGAGCCTTGATAGGTGCCATCGCTTTGATAGCTGCCCGCGAAAGCGGGCAACGCACCGAACAGACAGAATGCGGCGGCCATGGCCACAAGGATCTTCCACATGGACGCGCTCCTCGATTTCCTGTCCATCACGGCGAGCCACCTAATATCTGTATGACGCACCAAGGCTCACGACCTGCTGATTGAAACTCTGCCCGGCGACATTGGAGTTGACCGACTTGTATTGGTAATCGAGCGTCAGGCCGAGATTGCGCCAGACCTCGTAGGTCACGTTGGCTCCCGCCAACCAGCCATTGTCGTTGCGGGGCGCGCTGATGAAATGCGTATAGATGTAGCCGAACCGCGCATTGGCATCCCAGCCGCGCGGCAGGCCACGATAGCCGACATTCAGCAGGGCCGTGGTGATACGGCTGGCGACGCCGGTCAGGCCGCCGGTCGCGATTGTCGAAGCGCCAAGCGTCTCGTCGAGCGATGCGCGCAGGTCCCACATCCGCGTCGGCGCATAAGCCACCCGCAGGCCGTAGACGCCGCCGCCATATGTCCCGACGACGTCGTTCTTCTCCGCCTGATAGCCGCCATAGACTTCGCCCTGCCACAGCCCGGGCGCTGCCGTACCGACGCCACCGGTGACGCGATAGCCCTGCGAATTGCGCGTCGAGTCGGTGTAGCGCTGCCAATGATAGGATGGGTCGACGAAGGCGTAGAGTTGCGGCGTGATGTCGTAGCCGCTGCGCTGGGTGACGGTATAGACGGTGCCGTCGCGGCTGGTCGGGAATGCGGAATTGTTGTCGAACGTGGTGTTCACGGCGCTAGTGGTGAGGCCGAGGAAGGCCCGGCCGATGCGCTTTTCGGCGGCGATCGAGCCGGCGAATTGATTGAACCTGTCGGGAGTGACCTGCGGCGCTACGGTGGTCGGCGCCACCGGCGCTCCTGACGTCGGCGCCAGCGGCGTATTGCCCGGCGTGAAAGCACTGCTGCCGAACACGTCGGCCTGCCGGGTGTAATCGCCGTTAAAGCGGAACGTCAGGTCCCGCGTCGCCAGATAAGTCTGCGTGAAACCGGCTTTGGCATCGACCGTGGTCTTATGGTTCACGCCGGACGCGTTATAGGCTTGCAAATCCGCCAGGCCGTAGATGCTTGTCTGATGGATGCCGTTGTCCAATACGGCGCTGAAGCCGGGAATGACCCGCTCGCCCCAACTGGCGACCCGGCCAGATTCGGTCTGGTTGACGTTGGTGTTGTAGACCGCCCCGGCAAACAAAGTCGGCGAAAGCAGCCAGCCGCCGACCGGCATGGCCATCGGATCGCGCGGCGCTTTGGTGGGCATGTCGGCCGCCCACCCTGACGAT
>JAQGJO010000534.1 GCA_028290595.1 Hyphomicrobiales bacterium
TCTCGGCGATGCCGAGTTTGCCGCCATCAAACCGGGTGCCTTTCTGATCAATGTGGCTCGTCCGGAACTGGTGGAACGCCAAGCGCTCTTCAAAGCGCTCGATAGTGGACGTCTTGCCGGATACGGCACGGACGTCTGGTATGAGCGCCCGGCGCGCGCCGACGATCCGGTCTTTGGTTATGACAACGTGCTGGTCATGCCGCACATCGCCATTGCCAATCGCAAGTACGCCCTCATGGACATCGAGGATATGTTCGTGAAGATGTCGGACGCTTTGGAACAGCGCAATGCAGGGGCCGCACATGGCTAATGTCGTTCTCCTGGATGATGCATCGGACGCCGATGCCAGGCAACTGGTCGAGACTCTCAAGAGCGGACGGCGCGGCAGCTTGCTCGGTATCTACCGGGCTCTGTTGCACAATCCAAAACTCGCCGGGACTTGGTTCGAACACCTGAATGCGGTGCGCTGGGGCACGTCGCTTTCCGATCGGCTGCGGGAGCTGGTCATCATCCGCGTCGGATGGCGGCTGGACTCGCGCTATATCCTCAAGCAACACGTGCCGCTTCTGGCGCTTCCCGCCGGCGTCTCCGAGGCAGAGTGTGCCGCGCTGCAGAAAGATGTTCTGGAAAATTTCAGCGAAGCCGAAACCGCGGCGCTTGCCGCGGCAGACGAATTGACGATGCATGTGGTGCTTCCGGAGGCGCTAGCCGCTCAACTCAAGCGTCATTTTGATGACCGTCAGTATGTAGAGCTGATAGTCTTGATCGGGACCTACAACATGCATGCACGTTTCGTGGCCGGTGTGGATCTGCCACTGGAGACGTGAAGGATTCTACAGCGGGATGCGGACGCTGGCGCGCAGGCCGCCGAGCGGGCTTGTCGCCAGGGAAATATCGCCGCCATGGGCGCGGGCGATGTCGCGGGCGATGGCAAGGCCAAGGCCGGTGCCGCCGTGGTCCTGGTTGCGCGCCTCGTCGAGACGGTAGAACGGCCGGAACACATCCTCGCGCTGTTCGGGTGGAATGCCCGGCCCGTCATCGTCGACGTGGATGGTCAGGAAGCGCTGCTCGCGCTGCGCCTCGATGGCGATGCGGTTGCCGTAGCGCTGCGCATTGGCGATGAGATTGGTCAGGCAGCGCTTGAAGGCGTCGGGCCGCACGGTGACCATCGGATCGCCGTTGAAGGATACGATCGTCTCGTGGCCATGGCGCTCGGCGTCGGCCTTCAATTCTTCGAGCAGCATGCTCATGTCGGTCGGCGCCGCTTGTTCGCCGTCGTCGCCGCGCGCGAAGGCGAGATAGGCCTCCAGCATGCGCTGCATTTCATCGACGTCCTTTTGCAGCGCCTCGCTGTCGGGCGCTTCGGGCATCATGGCAAGCGACAGTTTGAATCTGGTCAGGATGGTGCGCAGATCATGACTGACGCCATTCAGCATGGTGGTGCGCTGATCTCTCGCCCGCTCGATGCGGCGCTTCATTTCAAAGAAGGCGAAGGTCGCCTGCCGCACTTCGCGCGCGCCATGGGGGCGGAATTCGACCTCGCGGCCCTTGCCGAAATTCTCCGCAGCTTTCGCCAGCCGCAGGATCGGGCGGATCTGATTGCGCAGGAAGGCGATGGCAACCGCCAGCAGCACGAGCGAGGCGGCAATCATCCACGATAGAAAGATGCCGGAATTCGATGCATAGGCGGCGTTGCGCGCGGCGATGACGCGCATGGTTGAATTGGACAGCGAGACACGGATTTCGACGAGGTTGGAACTGCCGATCGTGTCGATCCAGAACGGCTTGGCGATCTGTCGCGATATTTCCTGCGAGAGCGCGCTATCGAGCAGGGAGAAGAACGGCTTCGGCAGCGCGGCCGGTAGCGGTTCCTTCGGCAGCAGTTTGAAGTCCATCTCGAAGCGCTCGCCGGCGATTCTGGCGATCTGCGCGAAAGCGGCGGGGTCGTTGGATTTCTCGTGGATGTCGATGACGGCGGCGATATCGGCGACGACGGCCGCCGACAGGCGCTGCGTCACCAATTGCCAGTGCCGTTCCATGAAAATATAGGCGACGGCCGACTGCAGCAGCACCATGGGCACGATGACGATGAGCAGCGAACGGGCATAGAGCCCTTTCGGCATGCGCCCGGCGAGCCAGCGCGTGAAGCCGCGCCAGAGGCCGAGCGGCCTGTCGAACCATGTGGGCAGCGCCAGGCTCATCGATGTGTCCTAGCGTTCCGGCAGCAGGCGATAGCCCGCGCCGCGCGCCGTCTGGAGATAGACCGGATTGGCGGGATCGCGCTCGATCTTGCGGCGCAGGCGATTGATCTGCACGTCGATGGTGCGTTCATTGGCTGCCGCTGCGGAGCCGGCGAGTAGTTCGCGCGCCACCGGTTCACCGGGCGTGCTGGCCAGCAATTGCAGCATGAAGCGTTCGCGATCGGTCAGCCGGATGATCTCGTCGCCCTGGCGCAATTCGCCGCGATCACAATGGAAGACGAAGGAGCCGAAGCGCACGAGCTTCGTCTGCGCCGTTTCTTTCGGCGCCACCCGGCGCAGGATCGAGGCGATGCGCAGAGACAGTTCCTTGGCTTCGAACGGTTTGGTGAGATAATCGTCGACACCGGTTTCGAGGCCGAGCACGCGATCCTTGGTTTCCGCCTGCGCGGTCAGCATGAGAATGGGCACCTGCGATTCCTGGCGCAGCGAACGGGTGAAGTCGATGCCGCTTTCGCCCGGCATCATCACGTCGAGCACGATCAGATCGAAATCGAGGCCGCGGAGCTGGCGGCGCGCCTCGGCGGCGTCGCCGGCCGTGGTGACGCGGT
>JAQGJO010000577.1 GCA_028290595.1 Hyphomicrobiales bacterium
AGAAGAACGGATTGTCGTCGGTGGACGGCGCAACATTCTCCGGCAGCGACGCGAAGAACGCCGCATTGGCCTTGCCCGACAACAGGGTCGAGGTGGTGTCATCGAACTGCACGTCGGGTCCAAGCAGGATCTTGAAGTTCTGGTCTGTCAGGCGCGCCCGTGCGCTCTGCCATTCGGCGGCAGTGAATGCCTCCGGCCTGGTGATCACGTTGACGATGCTGCCGACATTCACGGCGATCACATGCTGCGCCAGTTCGCTGGCGGGTACGCCTCTGTTCTGCAGGGCGGTCGCTGCGATCGCCACCAGGCGATAGAATTCGCCGCGATGCATTGTGGAATTGTACCAGCGGGACACCGACAGCATGCCGCCGGGATTCAACGCGCGGTAGAAATCGTCCCACGCCTCGACGGTGTAGAGCCGGTTCTCGGTCAGGGTCAGGCCGCCGGCAGCCGTCGCGGCCCATGTGTCGATCAGCGAGATCTGCACCAGGTCGTAGCGGTCGGTCGCGTGATTGATGTAGCTGCGCGCCTCGGCGTTGACGAGCGAGACGCCGGGCTGCTGGTCGAGATGACCGGAGAAGGCAGCGAACTTGTCGGTGAGGACTTCGAAGATCGCCGGGTTGATCTCGATGCCAAAGATGCGCTTGGCGCCGAGAGCGAGAGCGGACAGAACATCGCGGCCGCCGCCCACGCCGACGACGGCGACGGTGTCCGGGCGCTGCACCTGATAGGCGGCGTTGATGACGTCGCCCTTCAGGTAGGCGACTTTGCTGAGGTCGCCGTCGAAGCGGGTGATGACCGTGGAGGCGTCGGCATCGATGTCGAGGTAATTCTGGTCGATCTTGGTGTCGGGCTTGCGGGCATATCCCCAGCCCTGCGGCGTGCTTTCGCCCATCGGGGTGACACGAACGCGCGAATAGGTGTTCCAGCGCTCGAACAGTGTGTCGGTCTGCTCTGTTCCCTTGGCCCAGAACACGCCGAGATGGCTTTTGCCTGACACCGCCAGGCCGGTGTGCAGCACGGCTGCCGCCGCAAGGCACGCCGCGACGGCACCGCTCAGGCGCAGGCTGCGGGCATCGCCGCTGCCGCGCGCGACCAGCCAGCCGACGGCGGCGGAAAACGCGCCGATCCACAAGGTGGCGCTGACCGGGTCGATCAGCAGCAGGACGAAAATAACGCCGAGGCAGCCGATGGCGGCGCCGGACAGGTCGGCCGCATACAGTTTTCCGCCGCTATAGGGCAGGCGCGTCAGCAGAAGCGTGATGCAGACGCCGCTTTCGGTGAACGGGGCGACAAAAGCAAAGGTGGTGATGGCCAGGGCGCTCGGAATAAACGGCTCGGGCACCACCAGGGGGATGCACAGGAAAACGATCATGGCGCCGACGCCGGTCAGGGCGAACCAGGCGGCGTGGCGTGCGAATTCGACCGGCACGCGCTCAGTGCTATAGCGCTCGGGGTTGTTGAAAACCTCCATCGCGCCGCGGGTCAGGCCCAGCATCGCCAGCGAAATGGCAGCAAATGCAAAGTGATAGTACAGCATCACGCTGAAGAATCGGGTGATCAGGACCTGATAGGACAGGGTCGCGGCGGCCAGGACGAAAATGGCAAGGTAGTAGCGGCGTCGGATTGCGCTGGATGCTGGCAAGAGAGGTCCTCACATGGGCAGTGAATTTGGGGCCTTGACCAAGGCGCACCGCGCCGTCCTCGCCAGAATTGACCGAAATTCCCTAAGATCTCATTGCGCGAATACCGTAGCGGGCTCATCCGCTGAAGATTACGGCGTTGCCAACAAGCTCACAGGATGGCTTGTGACGAGACGATGAAGCGCCATATATAGGGCTGCGAAAGGGTTTAGAAAAAATGCCCGAGATCACGATCTATACGAAATCGACCTGCGGTTACTGCCAGGCGGCGAAGCATCTGCTCCGCGCCAAGAACGCGCCGTTCCATGAAATCTCCGTCGACGGCGATTCCGCCGCCCAGCAGAAAATGTCCGAGCGCGCCGGCGGCGCGTGGACGGTGCCGCAGATTTTCATCGGCGAGACCTATGTCGGCGGCTGCGACGACCTGCACGCGCTGGAGCGGGCGGGCAAGCTGGATTCGATGCTGGCCGGCTGAAAGCAAAGTAGCGAAACAAATGATCAAATATTCGCTCGTCTGCGATAACGCCCACGAGTTCGATAGCTGGTTTCCGAATTCGGACGCTTTCGACAAGCAGGCCAAGCGTGGCCTCGTCGAATGCCCGCATTGCGGCTCGCAGAAGGTGTCCAAGGCGCTGATGGCGCCGTCGGTGTCGACATCGAAGCGGCGCGCCCGCAATACGTTCATCGAGCATATGCCGCAGCCGGCGGAGCCCTCTGCAGTAGCGACACCGGCCGCACCTCCGGCGCAACAGCCCGTCGCCCTGCTCGACGAACAGCAGCAGCAGATGCGCGCCGCCATCCGCGAGCTGCATCAGAAGATCGCCGAGAACACGGTCGATGTCGGCAAGTCGTTTTCCGACGAGGCGCGCAAGATGCACGACGGCGAGAAGCCGCAGCGCGCCATTCGCGGCGAGGCGACCTTTGCCGAGGCGAAGGAATTGTGGGAGGACGGCATTCCCGTCCTGCCGGTTCCGACTTTGCCGGAAGACCGCAACTGAACGGCTGTGAATTTACTGATGCGGCGAATTAAAAGAAACGCATCTGCCAAGCCCCAAACCAACAGAGCCCTCATCCTGAGGAGCGCCAGAAAGGCGCGTCTCGAAGGACAGGGGCGACACGCCGAAGCCTTTGATGCGACATTTTTCGGCGTGCAAACTCGTTTGCAACGCCGCTCGCATGATTCTCCCACACG
>JAQGJO010000578.1 GCA_028290595.1 Hyphomicrobiales bacterium
GCGCGAACCAGGCCTTGATGACATCGCTCAGCGGCGGCAGCGCGCTGCGCGCGACAAGTCCGAGTTGCGCCACCGCTTCCCACAGCGCCGCCAGGATCAGCAGCGGCGAATAGCGGATCAACCGCTCCATCAGTGCGCTTCCAATCGTTGCGCCAGGAGCGCCTCATTGCGCACCAGCGCCCAGATTTCATCGACCTTGTCGATGAAGGCCGGCTGTTTGAACAGATGCGGATCGCTGCGGTCGAACTTCGTTTCGACGATCGCCTTGATGCGCCCCGGACGCGCCGACATCACCGCCACCCGCTCGGCGAGATAGCACGCCTCCTGCACGTCATGGGTGACGAAGATCACGGTCTTGGGCGAGCGCCGCCAGATCGCCAGCAATTCGCTCTGCATCAGGCTGCGCGTCTGCGCGTCGAGTGCGCCGAACGGTTCGTCCATCAGCAGAATGTCGGGATCGATGGCGAGCGTGCGGGCAATGGCGGTGCGCTGGCGCATGCCGCCCGAGAGTTGTGAGGGATAGCTGTCTTCAAAACCCTGCAGCCCGACCATGTCGATATAGGCCTGGGCGCGCTTCAGCCGCTCGTCTTTGGGCAATCCCGCCCGCTCCAGCCCATAAAGAACATTGGCGCGCACGGTCTTCCACGGAAACAAGGCGAAATGCTGGAACACGACACCGCGATCAGGTCCTGGCCCCGTCACCGGCTTGCCATTGATGAGAATACGACCTTTCTCGACCGGCAGAAATCCGCCCATCAGATAAAGCAAGGTCGACTTGCCGCAGCCCGAAGGGCCGAGCAGCGCCAGAAATTCCTGCGGCCTCACTTCAAGCGACACATTGTCGACCGCAAGCACCGGCTGGCCACGCGCCGGGCGATACATATGATTCAGATTTTCAACGACGATTTGCGAACTGACTTGCGCCTGCATCCACCCTCGCAGCTCTTTCTTTGCGATCACCGACCGCAAATCCCTCCGCCAGCAACGCTCCCCAGCACCGCTGTCGCCTGCGAACCTAGCCTTCGCTTGTGTGGCCGTCCAGCGATCAAGCATGCGACCTTCAGCCTTGTCCCGCATGGCGGGTCGGCCCACGTCTGCCTAGCTTGTGAGCATCCAATCTCGGTGTGTCATTCCCGCCAAGCGAAGCGCAGAGCGGGAATCCAGAGGCAACGTGACGCCCCAATGTTGCGGCCCTTGGCTCCTGGATCCCCGCTCACCCGCTACGCGGGCGTCGGGGATGACAGCAACCTACTTCGCCGTGGGCGCGGGCTGATCTTCGCCCGTGTAGCGTATGATCCACAGGCCCCAGTGCTTGTCGTCGATGTAGATATAGCCGCGCGTATCGACCAGCACGTCTTCAACCTGCGAGACGAGATCGTTGGGCGGTTGCGGGCCGGCGCGCTTTACCGGTTGTGGCGGCATGAACCAGCCGCTTTCCACCGGCTGCAGCGGATCCTTGATGTTGAAGATGCGCAGACCGGCATTGAAATAGGTCAGATAGATCAGATTGCCGGGCTTCTCCACGTCGGGCAGATGGATTTCCTGGTTCGTATTGTGCGGACCAAATCGGCCGCCCTTCTCGCAGAAATTCTTGTAGGGCGCGCCTTTCGGCGGTAGCGGCAGCGGGAACAACGACATCAGGCGGGGCATGGCCGGATTACGGTTGTCGATCAGCCCGGCGAAATTCAACGTCTCGTTGCAGCGTTCGGCGCTGGCTTCCGAATTCGCGTAGATGAGGTTGCGATCCCACAGCGGCAGCGACGTGTGCAGCGATTGCGATCCAGCCGACAGGAACGGCGGGCTCATCTGCAATTGGCCGATGACCTTCGGATTGGCCATATCGCTCAAGTCGAGGTTCACGATGCTGGGCGAATAAGCCAGTACCGCGCTCTTGCCGTCCGGGCTGAGATTGAGCGGCCCGTGAAAACCGCGCGGCGCCTGCGGCACCGGCTCGCCGTCCTTCTGGCCCGGCTGATGCCACTGGCCGACCTCCTTGGGATTTTTGGGATCGCTGACATCGAGGATGCGCAGGATATTGCCCGTGAAACCTGGCGCCGCGGCCGAAAGAAAAGCGTATTGGCCGCCGGGATAGGAATTGCGATGCGTGCCCGTCGCGCCGGTCTTCCAGCGCGACAGTTCCTGCGGATTTTCCGGGTCCGAAATATCGAACAGGATGACGCCTTCGCTGAACGGTTTTGACGGATCGCCACCCCACGAGAAGATCTGCCGTTCCATCGCCGCGATCAGAATATTGTCGTGATGGGTGAGCTGGATGGTCCAGTTGTTCGTCGGCATCGAGACGAACTTCACGTAGCGCGGATTTTTGGGATCGGTCACGTCGACAATGCTGAAACCGTAGTTCCACAAATGGCCCATGAACAGATACCACTTGTTGTTCACGTGCTTGATGGTCAGCTTGAACGCGCCGGGGCGGCCTTCCAGGTCGCTATAGCCGACGGCCTCCATGTTGCTGGCCTGCCAGCCCTGCGGAATCGGATCGGCAAGAACGGCGTTTGTGTAGAACGGTGTGGCGGCGGCGAGCGGCAGAGCGATAGCGCGTAACACCTCTATGAGCTTACTCATTGGCGTCGTCTCCCTGTGCGCGCGTCTGATGCGGCGCGGTTGGCATCGTCAGCATAGCCATGCCCGTGTCGTGAGGCGAGGCAAAAAGCGCAATTCCGGCAGGTCTGGCATGCAGTCTGGCATGCAAACACCGACCGGTCCCAACTTGCGGATTCCAGCCCATATCCGCCGCTTTGACGGCCTGTTCGAAAAGGCTGACAATTGGCCCGCACCGGTGTAGAAGGCCCCACGCTCAACAAAACGACGGGTAACGACCCCCATGGACAAGTTCACCACGCTGACAGGCGTCGCCGCGCCGCTGCCGATCACCAATATCGACACGGACATGATCATTCCGAAGCAATATCTGAAGACCATCGCCCGCACCGGTCTCGGCAAGGGCCTGTTCTCGGAAATGCGCTACAAGGAAGACGGCTCGGAAAATCCGGATTTCGTGCTCAACAAGCCGGCCTATCGCAAGGCGCAGATCATCGTCGCCGAAGACAATTTCGGCTGCGGCTCGTCGCGCGAACATGCGCCGTGGGCGCTGCTCGACTACGGCATCCGCTGCGTCATCTCGACCAACTTCGCCGACATTTTCTACAACAATTGCTTCCAGAACGGCGTCCTGCCGGCCAAGGTTTCCAAGGAAGATCTGGCAAAGCTGATGGACGACGCCTCGCGCGGCGCCAACGCCACGCTCTCGGTCGATCTGGAGAAGCAGGAAATCCGCGGCCCCGACGGCGGCGTGGTGAAGTTCGAGATCGACGGCTTCCGCAAGCATTGCATGCTCAACGGCCTCGACGACATCGGCCTGACCCTGACCAAGGACAAGAGCATTTCGTCCTTCGAGGGCAAGGTGAAAGAGTCCCGTCCCTGGATGTAATCGGCATCCTTTGATCGTAATGTGAAGAAAATGCGGGCGGCAATCCTTATGCCGCCCAGCTCCCGCTGCAATCCTGCGTCACTGGTTCTCTGAGACAGGCGGAGCAGGACATGACGGCAGTCGCGGACACCAAACCTTTCGTTCCTTATGCGCCGACGCCGCGCGCGACACCTGCCGGCCGCCTGCAGGGCCTCTGGATCCTGGCGCGCAATCCGATCGAAAGCTGGACGCAGGCCCATTACACCCAGCCGATCCTTGCCGGTGAATCGCCGCTGTTCGGCTATGCCGTCGTGGTCAACCATCCCCCCGCCATCCGCCACGTGCTGGTCGACAATGCCGCCAATTACGAAAAAGACCCGCTGCAGCTTCGCATCCTGAAGACAGGCTCGAGCGGCGGCGAAGGGCTGTTCACGGCGACGGGTGATGCCTGGAAGCGCACAAGGCGCACGTTGAGCCCGCTGTTCACGCCGCGTCGCGTCGCCACCTTTGCCGGCCTGATGCAGAACAATGCCGAAGCGCGCGTCGACCGCTGGCTGAAGCGCCGGCCCGGCGCCATTCTCGAAATCGACCGCGAGATGACCGGCGTCACCTACGACATCTTATCGGCGACCTTGTTCTCCGACGCCATCGCCAAGGACAGCACCGGCTTCGAGCGCGCGCTGATGCAATATCTCGACGCCATCGGCCGGGTCGATCCGCTCGATGTCTTCAATGCGCCGGCGTGGCTGCCGCGCATCGCGAGCTTTCGCGCCCGCGCGCCGCTCACGTTTTTCACCCAGACGATGACCCGCATCGTTGAGGAACGGCAGGCCCTGATCGCTAGCGACAACGGCGCGGCGCCGGACGATCTCCTCACCGCCCTGCTGCGCGCCAGCGATCCGGAAACCGGCATCGGCCTGTCGACCGAGGACGTCATCGCCAACCTGCTGACTTTCATCGTCGCCGGTCACGAAACAACCTCGCGTGCCTTGACGTGGACGCTGTATCTGCTGTCGCAATCGCCCGACTGGCGCGCCAAGGCCGAGGCGGAGGCCGCCAGCGCCTCGCCCGATCCGGCCAACTGGCTCGATGAAATGCACACAATCCGCGCCGTCTTCGAGGAAGCCATGCGGCTCTATCCGCCGGCACCCGTGCTGACGCGAGAGGCGCAGGACTTCGACCGCCTTGGCGAAGTCAACGTGCCCAAGGGCGCGCTCGTCATCATCTCGCCGTGGATTCTGCACCGTCACAAGCTGCTGTGGACCCGGCCGGAAGCCTTCTTGCCCGAGCGCTTTCTGCCCGGCGCGCGCGACAGCATCGACCGCTTCGCCTATCTGCCGTTCGGCGGCGGCGCCCGCGTCTGCATCGGCGCGCGCTTCGCCATGCTGGAGGCCGTCATCGTGCTGGCGACGATCCTGCGCCGCACCAGGCTGACGCTTGTCGCCGGCGAAGAGCCCAAGCCCGTGCAGCGCATTACGCTTCGTCCCCAAGGACGCCTCGCCATGCAGGTTCATGCGATCAGTTGACCAGGAGTTAGACCTTTGCCGCGCACATTGATCTCCACCGGTTCGCCGTTCGAAACAAACTATGGCTATTCGCGTGCCGTGGTCGAAGGCGACATGTGCTTTATCGCCGGCACCACCGGCTATGATTACGCCACCATGCAATTGCCCGATGATGTCGAGCAGCAGACGCGCAACATTTTCCGCATTGTGAAAATGGTGCTGAAAGATGCGGGCTTCGCCATAGAGGACATTGTGCGCAAGCAGATCTTCATTACCAGCCACGACTATGCCAAGCCCGTGCTGGAAGTCTGCGGCGAAGTGTTCGCCGATATCAGGCCCGCCTCATCCATCTATGTCATCAGCGGCCTGCTTGACCCGGCAATGAAGGTCGAAATCGAAATTACCGCCAAACGGCGGGGTTAGCGCATTTTCGAGCGAAGTGGATGCCGGTTCGCGTGAAGAAAATGCGCTCTTTAAAGACAAGACGCGGCTTTCCGATCCAAGCGGATCGGAAAACGCTATGAAATATGGCGTTTTCATCATTCGTTAATCATAATCAGGCGCTGATAGGGCTTTAGCATCCTATTTCGGAGCCGATTGGACATGAGAAGACTGCCGCTGATCGCCAGCATCTATGCCGCGACGATCGCCCTCGCTCCGGCAGCGCGCGCCGATTTCGATTCCTGCCTCGCCGGACTGCGGTCGGCAGCAGCAGCTCAAGGCGTCTCCAACGCGACCTTCGACCGGGTGATGGCCGGCGTCACGCCTGATCCCAAAGTCATCGAATCGATGAACAGCCAGCCGGAGTTCAAGACACCGATCTGGGATTATCTGGCAACCCTCGTCGATGAGCAGAAGGTCGCCGAAGGCCGGCAGATGATGAGCCGCCACGCCCAGGCCCTGGCCTCGGCGGAACAGCGCTTCGGCGTCGACCGCTACACCATTGCCGCCGTCTGGGGCGTTGAGTCGGATTACGGCAACATCGCCGGCCGCTGGTCGCTGCCGCAATCCCTGTCGACGCTCGCCTGCACCTCCAATCGCCGTCAGGCCTATTTCCG
>JAQGJO010000585.1 GCA_028290595.1 Hyphomicrobiales bacterium
CTCGTCGCCAGGCGCAAGTTGTCCGGGTTGACGTGGCGCGACCAGATCGGAAACAGCGCCTGCAGCCAGGGAAACAACTCCTTGTTGATCGCTTTGGGGTGCGCCCGCGTCAGCGTCTGAAACATATGATGATGGGCATTGACCAGCCCGGGCAAGACAACATGTTCGGAGGCGTCGAACGTTTCGTCCACGGGTGCGGCCGGCGCGGCTCCCGCCGGCAGAAGCTCGACAATGCGGCCGCCTTCGACCACCAGCCCGCCGCCTGCGTCTTGCGCCAGAATGGCCAGCGGCGCCTTGATCCACAATCGCATTTCGAACCTTTCATGCCTCGTCAGGGAAGAGGAAACTGCTTCAATTTCGCCTTATATTTGGGCAGACAGCTTAAACAAACGACGCCCTTCCGGATTGGAATGCGTTTTGCTCCCGGCTTATCCCGTAGTCTTGCCAAATCAGGCGTCATAAAGAAATGTCTGCAAGTGGCTTGCCGGTTATTCGCCTAGAAAATCGGCAGCCGGTTCGACCGAATCAAGAGGAATTGCCGCGTGACCGTGAACACGAGCCAGGATGACGAGAAATTTCTTGCCTTAGCCGTCGAACTCTCCCGCAAAAAAATGCACGCGGGAACCGGCGGCCCGTTCGGCGCGATCATCGTGCGGGACGGAAAAATCCTGGCTGAGGGCTGGAACGAAGTCACGACCTCCAACGATCCGACCGCCCATGCCGAAGTCTCCGCGATTCGCCGCGCCTGCACCGCGGTCGGCGATTTTTCCCTGAAAGGTGCGACAATCTATTCGAGTTGCGAGCCCTGCCCCATGTGCCTCGCCTCGGTCTATTGGGCGCGGCTCGACCGGCTTGTGTTTGCCAATTCGCGCGACCAGGCGGCCGCCATTGGTTTCGACGACGCCGCGATCTATGAGGAAGTCGGCAAACCGATCAGCGATCGCTCGATCCCGACCTTGCATCTGCCGCTGCCGGATGCCGAGGCCGTCTTCCAGGAATGGACGCTGAAGGAAGACAAGGTTCCCTATTGAGTTAGACGAGATGCCTGTCGCCTGACGAGCAAAGCTCAGCTTAGTTGCTGGCATAGTCCTTGCTGCTGTCTTGAACCAATTGCCGGCGGGCAAAGACGGTTCCAGCAAGGAGCGTATTCCATGTCCAGTTTGCAAGTGCAGCGGTTTCATATTTCCCGGCGCAAATTTCTCCATGCGGCCGGCGCTGCCGGAGCCGCCGGCCTTCTCACCTCGACAAGCCAGATCGCCCGCGCCGCCGGCGTCACCATCGGCATTGTCTATGTCGGCCCGCGTGACGACTTCGGCTGGAACCAGGCGCATGCGGTCGCCATCAAGGCGCTGAAGGGCGTCGCCAGCGTCAAGGCGGTCGAGGAAGAGAACGTTCCCGAGACTGACGCCTGCGCGAAATCCATGGAGTCGATGGTCAATCTCGACTCAGCCGACATCATTCTGGGCACGTCGTTTGGCTATTTCTCGCCGTTCATGGTCGACCTGGCGAAGAAATATCCGAAAGTCCAGTTTCGCCATGCAGCGCCGCTGTGGGACGCGACCAAGCACCCGAAGAATCTCGGCAGCTATTTCGGCTATCTCAACCAAGGCCATTATGTCGATGGCATTGCCGCCGGCCTGTCGACGAAATCCAACAAGCTCGGCTTCGTCGCCGCCAAGCCGATCGCCTCGGTGCTGAGCAACATCAACTCGTTTATGCTCGGCGCCAAGAAGACCAATCCCAATGCCGTCGTGCAGGTGATCTTCACCGGCGACTGGTCGATGCCGGTGCGCGAAGCTGAAGCTGTCAACGCGCTGGTCGATGCGGGCTGCGATGTCATCACCTGCCATGTTGACGGCCCGAAGGTCGTCATCGAGACGGCGGAGAAGCGCGGCGTCAAAACATGCGGTCACAATGCCTCGCAAGCGCCGCTGGCGCCGAAGGGCTTCATCACCGGCGCCGAATACAAGTGGGAGACCATCTACAAGGGTTATGCCGAGAAACTCGCCAAGGGCGAAGCGCTGCCGAATATGGTGGCCGGCGGCTACGACACCGACATGGTGCAGAATACGCCCTTCGGCGCCGGCGCGACCGAAGAAGCGCGCAAGGCGGCGACCGCGGCCATCGCCGACCTGAAGGCGAAGAAGCCGATCTATGTCGGTCCCCTCAAAGACAACAAGGGCAAGGTCGTCATCGACAAATCCTACGACAATTACGACCCCTATCTCGATCAGATGGACTACCTGCTCGAAGGCGTCGTCGGGTCGATTACCTGATTTGTCAGCGGTAGCATGCCCATGGCGTGATCGCGCGGTTCGGGGGTAAATAATGACCGAGACTACCTTTGACCCCGCTGCCGTGGGCGCGTCGAATGCAAGGCGCGATTTCATCGTCCGCCTGCGACGCAGCGCCGAATATATCGCCATTCCAATCTTTGCATTGGTGGTGTCGGCGCTGCTGTTTTCGCTGTTTCTCGCAGCGGTCGGAAAATCGCCGATCGATTTCTTCGAACTTGTCTGGCGCGGCGGTTTCGGCACCGCGTTCTCGGTTCAGAACACGCTGCAGCGCGCCGCGCCGCTCATTCTCACCGCGCTGGCGGTCGCCATCCCGGCGCGCATCGGCCTGATCATGATCGGCGGCGAAGGCGCGCTGGTGCTGGGCGGCTTCGCCTCTGCCGCCATCGCCATTCCGATGATCGACAGGGTGCCACCGTTGCCGACCCTGCTCATCATGGCGATGGTAGGCGCGCTGGTCGGCGGCGCCTGGGTGGGCCTCTCCGGCGCGCTACGCCACTATCGCGGCGTCAATGAAACGATCTCGTCGCTGCTGCTGACCTATATCGGCATTGCGATCATGAACTTCTTCGTCGAAGGCGTGCTGCGCGATCTCACTAATCCGAACAAGCCATCGACCAAGCC
>JAQGJO010000049.1 GCA_028290595.1 Hyphomicrobiales bacterium
CATGTCTATATCGATCGCGCCGCCGATCTCGACATGGCGAAAACCCTGCTGCGCAATGCTAAAATGCGCCGCACCGGCGTCTGCGGCGCGGCTGAAACTCTGCTCGTCGATCGTGCCGTGGCGAATACGCATCTGGCGCCGCTGGTGCGCGTACTGCTCGACGCCGGCTGCGAAGTGCGCGGCGATGATGCCACGCGTGCCGTCGATCCACGTGTTGTCGCCGCCAACGAAGCCGACTGGTCGACCGAATATCTCGATGCGATCATCGCCACGAAAGTCGTCGACGGGCTCGATGCGGCGATGACCCACATCGAGCATTACGGCTCGCATCACACCGATTGCATCATTACCGACGATCAGGCGGCGGCGGAGCGGTTTCTGCACGAGGTCGATTCCGCCATCGTGCTGCACAATGCCTCGACCCAGTTCGCTGACGGCGGCGAGTTCGGCTTCGGCGGCGAAATCGGCATCGCCACCGGGCGCATGCACGCACGGGGGCCGGTCGGCCTCGAGCAACTGACCTCGTTCAAATACCGCATCCACGGCAACGGCCAGACACGGCCGTGACTTTTTAAGACAGAGCGCCTGACAGAGCGCCGGCTGCGGCCAGCGTGACGACGACAATCCAGGGCGGGGTTTTCCAGACGGTCAGCAACAGGAAGCCTGCAAGCGCCAGGGCGAAATCGCGCGGGCTCAGAACGGCGCTGGTCCAGACCGGATTATACAAGGCCGCCCCGAGAATGCCGACAACCGCCGCATTGGTGCCGCGCATGGCTGCCTGAGCGGCTTGGCGTGCGCGCAACTGGTCCCAAAACGGCAGTATTCCGTAGACGAGCAGCAGGCCGGGCAGGAGGATTGCGACAAGCGCGATGGCCGCGCCGGCCACGCCGTTCGGGATCGGCTTGACCACGGCTCCGAGATAGGTGGCGAAGGTGAAGAGCGGCCCCGGCACGGCCTGCGCGACGCCGTAGCCGGCGAGGAAGGCTTCATTCGTCACCCAGTCGGGGGCGACGGTTTCCGCCTGAAGCAGGGGCAGGACGACATGGCCGCCGCCGAAGACCAGTGCGCCGGAGCGGTAGAAGGCATTGAAAAGCGCGACACCCTGATTGCCTGCGAAGAGCGGCGGGATCAAGAAGAGGGCAGCGAACAGGATGAGAGCCGCGATGCCGCTGCGCCTGGAAACGGGGAAGTTCAAATGCCCTGACACGGGCGCGCCTTCGCTGCGGCAGAACCACAGCCCGGCAACGGCACCAAGTGCGATCGCAGCGATCTGGCCGACCGAGCCTTGGGACAAGACGACGATGGCGACGGCGGCCAGCGCGATCCCGGCGCGCGGACGATCCGGCGTCAGGCTTCGCGTCATGCCCCAGATCGCTTGCGCCACCACGGCAACTGCGACGAGTTTTAGTCCGTGCAGAAAGCCCTCGGCCACGGGGCCTGTGAACGCTGCCGCTCCGAGCGCGAAGGCGAGCAGGATGAGCGCCGATGGCATGGTGAAGGCGAACCAGGCCGCCAGCCCGCCGAGAAGACCGTTGCCGCGCAAGACGCCGAGCGAAAATCCGACCTGGCTGGAGGCGGGGCCGGGAAGGAATTGGCACAGCGCGACAAGGTCGGCGTAGCCCGCTTCGTCGATCCATTTTCGCCGCGTGACGAATTCATCGCGGAAATAGCCGAGATGGGCGATCGGGCCGCCGAACGAGGTCAGCCCCAGTTTGAGAAAGGCAGCAAAGACCTCGCCGGGGGTGCCTGTCGGTGTGTCCCCCTTCATTGGCGCGATCCCTTTACTCAAGTCGTTCCCCGCTCATTGTCGAATGCCAATGACGGCAACCGAATAACCGCCCGACCCGGTCAAATCAATGGCCGCAAACAAGCGGTTGTCATTCCCGACGCACCACAGGTGCGAGCGGGAATCCAGACTTTGCGGCGGAGCAGAACGGGAAACGGCCGTCGCTGGAAAGATGAGGCCTGGATCCCCGGTCTAAACACTGTGCAGGCGTCGGGGATGACACACTGACAACAGGAAACCATGCTCGGTCCAACCGCGGACAAAATTGCAGTCCAGATTGCAGTTCGTGACGGCTTTACGCGCAAGTGAACAGCCTTCGTCCAGATGCGATGCGTCGTCGAAAGGACGGGAATGAAAAATTCTCAAAATATGTTTGTTCCATCGCGGCGCGACCTTCTTGTCGATGCCGGCGCTTCGGCGCTCGCTCTCGCGGCAGGCGCTTTGCCGGCGCGTGCGCAAGCGCCGGAAGCGGATTATCATTTGACGATCGCGCCTATCTCGCTTGAGATCGCGCCGGGTCACGTGATCGAGACGATCGGTTACAACGGCACTGTGCCCGGCCCGCTGTTGCGGCTGCGGGAAGGACGCCCGGCGACCATCGCCGTCACCAACACTTCACCGAACCACGAACTGGTCCACTGGCACGGCCTTGCCATTCCTTCCAACGTCGATGGCGCGATGGAAGAAGGCACGCCGATGCTTATGCCGGGCCGATCGGCGTCCTACACGTTCACGCCGCGACCGGCTGGAAATCGCTGGTATCACAGCCATGCCATGGCCGGCAAAGACCTCACGCAGAGCCTTTATTCGGGTCAGTTTGGCTTTCTCTATGTCGAGCCGTCCAGCGATCCGGGCCGTTACGATCAGGAGATGTTCATCGCCATGCATCAGTGGGAACCGTCCTTCGTGAGCATGCAGGACATTCGCAAAGGGCCGCCGCCCGACAACGGCCTTGAGGTCGCGTATAAATCCGCGTCGTTCAACGGCAAGGCGTTCGGGCATGGCGAGCCGGTTCGCGTTCGCCAGGGCCAAAGGGTTCTCTTCCGTCTGCTCAACGCCAGTGCGACCGACGACGTCATGGTGGCGTTGGCCGGCCATCGGTTCACGGTCATCGCCATGGACGGCAATGCCGTGCCTTCGCCGCAAACCGTGTCCACGTTGATGCTGGCGCCGGCCGAGCGCATCGACGCCATTGTCGAGATGAACAATCCCGGCATATGGGTGTTCGGATCGACCAAGGACCAGGAACGCCAGAGCGGCATGGGCATCGTCGTCGAATATGCGGATGCAGCCGGCGCGCCTGCCTGGGACATGCCGCCGATGACGAAATGGGATTATCTGATCTTCGGCAGTCAATCCTCAGCCTCCGCTCCAGACCACGATCGTACCTTCCACCTGCTGACCCAGAAAATTCCCGGCGGGCGCGGCGGCTTCAACCGATGGACCATCAATGGCAAATCCTGGCCCGACAGCGATCCCATTGTCGTCGAGAAAGGCAAGCGCTATCGTCTTGTCTTTCAAAACGACAGCGGCGATATGCATCCCATGCATCTGCACCGTCACCTGTTCGAGATCGTGCGGTTCGCCGGTAAATCGACATCGGGGATCATCAAGGATGTGGTGAACGTGCCCGGCCGCCAGACCGTCGAAGTGGATTTCGTCGCCGACAATCCGGGACCGTCGCTGCTGCATTGTCACATGCAGGAGCACCAGGATTTCGGCTTCATGGCGCTGGTGCGATATGCATAAATGAGAGGACGGGAGAGGGAGGACGAGCGATGGCCAAAGTAAGCGTGCGCTACATTGTTTCCGACGTGGATGTGGCTATCGGCTTCTACAGGGACATGCTGGGCTTTAACGTCGTGATGCATCCAGCCCCTGGCTTTGCGAGCCTGTCCAAAGGCGATCTGGTTTTGCTGCTCAACCGGCCTGGCTCCGGTGGCGCGGGACAGACCCGCTCGGACGGTCAGGTTCCAGAGCCTGGCGGATGGAACCGGATTCAGATCGAAGTGTCCGACCTGATGGCGACCGTCGAAAAATTGAAGGGGGCGGGATGCGCGTTCAGGGGCGAGATCGTGATCGGAAACGGCGGCAATCAGGCGCTGGTCGACGACCCTTCGGGCAATTGCGTCGAGCTTTTTGAGCCCGCGCGGCGGGCCTAACCGCGTGTGGCCGCCGCCTTCCTCCCATGCGCCTGCGGCCTCTTGCCATGCGCCTGGGCCTCTTGCGCCTGCCTTGTCAGGCGGGCAATATGTTCCAAATGAGTATAACCACCCAGGGACCGGCCGCCGGCCCGTCAGCCTCGCCCCAGGTGCGATCCGTCGCGCCGATGCCGGCGCGTCTGCCGCCGCATGGGGCCGGCATGCGCATCGGCCTGTTCGGCGGCACGTTCAATCCGCCGCACGATGGGCACCGGCTGGCCAGCGTGATCGCGCTGAAGCGGCTTGGCCTCGATGCGGTCTGGTGGCTGGTGACGCCGGGCAATCCGCTGAAGGAGAATTCCGGCCTGCCGCCGCTGGCGGCCCGCATGGCCGCCGCGCGCAAGATCGCCGATCATCCGCGCATCCATATCACCGGCCTTGAGGCCGAGATCGGCACGCGCTTCACCTACGATACCGTGCGCTACCTGACCCAGCGCTATCCGCAAGTGCGTTTCGTCTGGATCATGGGCGCCGACAATCTGTCCGGCTTCCATCGCTGGCAGCGCTGGCGCGACATCGCGCAGATGATCCCCATCGCCGTCATCGACCGGCCGAAGTCGACCCTGAAGGCATCGCACAGCCGCAC
>JAQGJO010000064.1 GCA_028290595.1 Hyphomicrobiales bacterium
ACGCGAGCGAGAACGCCAACGTGCAGCGCCTGCGCGAACGCGGCGCGAAAATTTTCATCGGCCACAGCGCCGACCATCTCGGCAAGGCCGAGGTGCTGGTGGTGTCGACCGCGATCCGCCGCGACAATCCGGAACTGGTTGCCGCGCGCGAACGGCGTATCCCCGTCGTGCGGCGCGCCGAAATGCTGGCCGAACTGATGCGCCTTAAGCGCTCGGTCGCGGTAGCGGGCACCCACGGTAAAACGACGACGACCTCAATCGTCGCCACTCTGCTCGATGCGGGCGGCTTCGATCCGACCGTGATCAACGGCGGCATCATCAATGCCTACGGCACCAATGCGCGGCTCGGCGCTGGCGAATGGATGGTGGTGGAAGCGGACGAGAGCGACGGCACGTTTCTGAAATTGCCGGCGGACGTGGTGGTCGTGACCAATATCGACGCCGAACATCTCGATCATTTCCAGACCTTCGATGCGATCAAGGATGCGTTTCGCGCCATGGTCGAAAATCTGCCGTTCTATGGCTTCGCAGTGATGTGCCTCGACCATCCGACGGTGCAGGAACTCGTCGGCCGGATCGAAGACCGGCGCGTCATTACCTATGGCGTCAATCCGCAAGCCGACGTGCGGTTGCTCGATATCGACCTGGTCGATGGCAGCTCGCGCTTCAACGTACTGGTGCGCGATCGGAAGACATCGCAGGCGACCTATCTCGAAAATCTGGTCATGCCGATGCCGGGCCATCACAATGCGCTCAACGCCACGGCTGCGATCGCGGTTGCCTATGAGCTCGGCGTCGATATCGCCACCATCGTCAAGGGGCTGGCTTCGTTCGGTGGCGTCAAGCGGCGCTTCACCAAGACCGGCGAATGGAACGGCGCGCAGATTTTCGACGACTACGGCCATCATCCGGTCGAGATCGCCGCCGTGCTGCGCGCGGCGCGCGCCTCGACGAAGAGCAAGGTCATCGCCGTGGTGCAGCCGCACCGCTACAGCCGCCTGCAGTCTTTGTTCAACGACTTCGCCGCATGCTTCAACGATGCAGACTACGTCATCGTCGCGGATGTCTATGCGGCCGGCGAAAAGCCGATCGAAGGCGCCGACAAGGCCGGGCTCGTGGCGGCGGCGAAGGCGCATGGCCATCGCAATGTGATGGCGCTCGAATCTCATACTGTGCTTGCCGAAACGATCGCGGCCATTGCCGGACCCGGCGATTACATCGTCCTGCTCGGCGCCGGCAATATCACGCAATGGGCGGCGGCGCTGCCGGCCGAGCTTGCTGCGCTGAAAGGTTGAATGGCCCATGCGCCGCTGCATCGCTCTTCGGCATGTCGCGTTCGAGGACCTCGGCATATTAAGCGATCTCGTCGCGGCGCGAGGCTATAGCGTGCGCGATCAGCAGGCCGGCATCGACGCGCTTGATGCGAACGCATTTGTTGAAGACGATCTCGCTATTGTTCTCGGCGGACCGATCGGTGTTTATGAAACCGATGCCTATCCTTTCCTCGGTCCGGAAATAGCTGCCATCCGTGCGCGTCTCGCAGCCGGTCGTCCGACCTTGGGGATTTGTCTTGGCGCGCAACTGATGGCAGCAGCGCTTGGCGCATCCGTCGGGCCTGGAAGCGAGAAGGAAATCGGCTATGGTCCGGTGACGCTGACTGAGGCCGGCGCGACGTCGGTGCTTGCGGCGCTGGACGGTGTCCACGTTCTGCACTGGCACGGCGACAATCTGGATTTGCCCGAACAGGCCGTGCGGCTTGCGTCTACGCCGGCATGTCCGACGCAAGCCTTCGCCATTGGCGCGAATATTCTCGGCCTGCAATTCCATCTGGAAGCGCGGCCCGACCGAATCGAAAAATGGCTGATCGGCCATGCGGTGGAACTGGCCAAGGCCGGGATCGATCCGCGTGACATCAGGCATCAGGCCCAGGCCTTTGGGTCATCCACTTTGCGTGCCGGAACCGAGATTTTCTCAGCGTGGCTCGATGGGATTTCCGCATGAGCTTTCAGGACATCACCAAGGACATCGTCGAACGGGCGCCGAACCTGCGCGGCCGTCTCGTCGCCAATCAGCCGCTGGCGCCCTTCACCTGGTTTCGTGTCGGTGGCGAAGCCCAGGTTCTGTTCGCGCCGGCCGATGAAGCCGATCTCGCCTATTTTCTGAAGATGTTGCCGCGCGAGATTGCCGTCACGGCGGTCGGCCTTGGCTCCAATCTCATCGTGCGCGACGGCGGTGTCGAAGGTGTCGTCGTCAAGCTCGGCGGCAAGGGCTTCGGCGAGGTCACCGCGCTCGACGGTCATCGCCTGCGGTCGGGCACGGCGGTTCCCGACATGCATCTGGCACGGGTCGCTGCCGGCGCCGGCATCGACGGACTGGCCTTCTACCGTGGCATTCCCGGCTCCATCGGCGGTGCGCTGCGGATGAACGCCGGCGCCCATGGCGGTGAGACCACCGATGTGCTCGTCGAGGCGCGCGGCGTCGATCGCAATGGCGATATTCACGCCTACAGCCATGCCGACATGGGCTTTTCCTATCGCCATTGCGACGTGCCGGAAGACGTCATCTTCACCAGCGCGGTGTTTCAGGGCAGGCCCGGCAAGCCGGAGGACATCACCGCCGAAATGGATCGCATCACCGCGGCGCGCGAGGCGTCGCAGCCGATCCGCGAGAAGACCGGCGGATCGACCTTCGCCAATCCAAAGCCGCAAAGCGCGTGGAAAGTCATTGACGCAGCCGGCTGTCGCGGGCTCAGAATAGGCGATGCGCAGGTCAGCGAAATGCACTGCAATTTTCTGATCAACCGCGGCAGCGCCACGGCTGCCGATATCGAGGGTCTCGGCGAGGAAGTACGCCGCCGGGTGAAGGCCAATTCGGACATCGAGCTGCGCTGGGAAATCCGCCGCATCGGCAATCCCGCGCCCACACCGGAGCAGATCACATGAGCGAGAACAAGCCGCACGATCATGCCGAGCCGCGCTGGAAGCATGATGGCGTGAGAGTCATTCCCGGCAATTCTCTCGACGGCAATGTGCCGTCGACGCCGGGCATGGACCGCAAGGCTGCCATCGATTTCGCCCGCGCCGGCGCACAGAAGCTGTGGGCGGGCACGGTGACGATCCATCCGGATGCCAAGACCGGCGCGCATCATCACGGCCATCTTGAGAGCGTTATCTTTGTGGTGCGCGGCAAGGCACGCATGCGCTGGGGTGACAAGCTTGAGTTCACCGCCGAGGCGGGGCCGGGCGATTTCATCTTCGTGCCGCCCTATGTGCCGCACCAGGAGATCAACGCCAGCCGCGACGAGGTGCTGGAATGCGTGCTGGTGCGCAGCGACGGCCAGGCGGTGGCGATCAATCTCGACATCGAGCCGATCGAAAAGCCGGAAACGGTCAAGTGGATCGATCCCGTGCATAGGGAATAGGCCTTGGGAATAGGTCGTTCACGGAAAATTTCCATTTCGTTAACCAAGTCGTAGCCGCATTCGGCGAAATTGTTCTTGAACGATTCGCCGCAGGGCGAAGGCGTCGGAGAGCTATAAATGTCTAAACACGTCGCCGTCCTGATGGGCGGCTGGTCTTCCGAGCGCGAAGTCTCGCTGAATTCGGGCAATGCCTGCGCCAAGGCGCTGGAAAGCGTCGGTTATCAGGTCACCCGCGTCGATGTGGATCGCGATATTTCGACCCGCTTAAGCGAACTGCGCCCCGACGTCGCCTTCAACGCCTTGCATGGGCCGGACGGCGAGGGCGGCACCATCCAGGGCATTCTCGAGGTCCTGCGCATCCCTTACACCCATTCCGGCGTGCTCTCCTCGGCGCTCGCCATGGACAAGGTCATGGCAAAAACCGTCATGGCGGCGGCCGGCATCCCGGTTCCCAGGGGCATGGTCGTTAACCGTTTCGACGCAGCGCGGACACATGTGTTAACGCCGCCGTACGTGCTGAAACCGATCGCCGAGGGGTCTTCTTACGGGGTCTTCATCGTCACTGCCGACCAGCCGCATCCGCCCCAGGAACTGACCCGCGAGGACTGGAAATACGGCGATGAAATCCTTGCAGAATCATTTGTCGGCGGACGGGAGCTGACCTGCGCCGTGATGGGCGATCGGGCGCTGGATGTCATCGATATCCGCGCCGCAGACGGCGGCTGGTACGACTACAACGCGAAATATGCAAAAGGTGGATCAATTCACATCCTCCCGGCGAAAATTAAAGGAAATATTTACCTAACGATTCAACAGTTGTCGTTAAGGGCACATAAAGCTCTTGGATGCCGTGGCGTGAGCCGCAGCGATCTTCGTTACGACGATGGACCCGGGGGGACCGGCGAATTGGTCGTACTGGAGGTCAATACCCAGCCGGGTATGACCGAGACCTCTCTTGTGCCCGAACTCGCGGCATATGCCGGTTTTTCGTTCGGTGAGCTTGTTCAATGGATGGTGGAAGACGCCTCCTGCGACCGGTAGGGGAGGTTCTTACCTCTTTGGCGCCCGCAACCCAGGTTGCGGCGGCCGGGATGCATGTAAGCGGGAAAAGCGTTGCGATCGTGCCGCGTCGGCTGCCGGCTGTGCGGACGCGCCGTCGCGCGCGTCGTGGCGACACGCTTGGGCGCATCTACGCCATCGTCATCAGGCGCGGGTTCGGCACCCTGCTCGTGCTCGTCTTCGCGGCTTTCGTGGGCATTTACGGTTCTGTGCGTGGCGGCGGCTATGACGCCTTCGTTGCCGACAACGGCAGCGTGCCCGATACCGTCGCCCGCATCTTCGGTTTTGGTCTGCAGGCCATCACGATCACCGGCCAGCGCGAACTCACCACACCGGAAATCCTCGCCGCGAGCGGCGTCAGCGAACGCAATTCGCTGCTGTTCATCAACGCCGCGCAGATGCGCGACAACCTGAAGAAACTGCCGCTGGTCGAGCAGGCCAGCGTCCGCAAGCTCTACCCTGACCGTCTGCTGATCGACGTGACCGAGCGCGGCGCCAATGCCCTGTGGCAGAAGGACGGCGATGTTGCCGTTGTTGCCGCCGACGGCACGGTGATCGACGCGGTGAAGGACGATCGCTTCGCGCATCTGCCGTTCGTCGTCGGCGAGGGCGCCAACAAGCGGGTCGGCGAATATCTCAAGATCGTCGAGGCGGCGGGCGAAATGCGCTCGAAAATCCGCGCCGGCGTTCTCATCTCGCAGCGGCGGTGGAACCTGAAATTGAATTCCGGCATAGACGTCAAGCTTCCCGAGCAGTCGCCGGAGATCGCGGTCTCCAAGCTCGCCAGCCTGGAGCGTGATTATCGCGTGCTCGAAAAGGACATCATCACGGTCGATTTGCGCGTTCCGGGTAAACTCGTCGTCCGTCTTTCCGAAGACGCGGCGGCGCAGCGTGCGGAGGCTCTCGCCAAGAAACCCTCGCCCAAAAGGGGTCCGGCATGAGCGGCTATAGCGTTGCACCTCGCATCAAGCCATTGTCGGCGCGCAAGAGCGCCATTCTTTGCGTTCTCGATGTCGGCACGTCGAAGGTCGCCTGCCTGATCGCACGCCTGGTGCCGGCCGAACAATCGGACGTTTTGCGCGGCCGTACGCACCGCTGCCGGATTCTGGGCATCGGCCATCAGCGCTCGCGCGGCATGAAGGGCGGCGCGGTTGTCGATATGGACGAGGCCGAACAGGCGATCCGTCATGCGGTCGATGCGGCCGAACGCATGGCCGGCGTCCAGGTTGAAAGCGTCATCGTCAACATCACCGGCGGCCGCCTGACCTCGCATCGCTACAGCGCTGCCATCAACATCGGCGGCAACGCGGTCGGCGACTACGAAATCCATCGCGTGCTCGAGGCCGCGGCCTCGCGCACGGCGGTCGACGGCCGCATGGTGCTGCATTCCCTGCCGACCAGCTTCTCGCTCGACGGCACGCAGCAGGTGCAGGACCCGATGGATATGATCGGCGACCAGCTCGGCGCCCATATGCATGTCATCAGTTCGGACATTGCGGCGGCGCGCAATCTCATGCTGGCGATCGAGCGCTGCCATCTCGACATCGAGGCGATGGTGGCGACGCCCTATGCGTCGGGACTTGCCGCGCTCGTCGACGACGAGGCGGATCTGGGCACCACGGTCGTCGACCTTGGCGGCGGCACGACGTCGATGGCGATTTTCAGCGGCGGCCGGGTCGTGCATGTGGATGCTGTCGCCGTCGGCGGCAATCACATCACCATGGACATTGCGCGCGGACTGACGATGCGCCTGGCCGACAGCGAGCGCCTGAAGACTTATTATGGCTCCTGCATTCCATCGGCGTCCGACGATCGCGAGACGATTGCGGTGACGCATGTGGGTGACGATGCCGATCATCCGACCCATATGGCGAAGTCGCAACTGGTGCGCATCATCAAGCCGCGGGTCGAGGAAATCATCGAACTCGTGCGCGACCGGCTCGCCGCCGCCGGCTATCCGCCGCAAGGTGGACAAATGATTTTGACGGGCGGCGCGAGCCAGCTCACGGGATTGCCCGAACTGGTGCGCCGTCTGATTCCAGGCCAGGTCCGGCTCGGCCGTCCGCTTGGCGTGCAAGGACTTCCAGCGTCCGCCGACAATCCGGCGTTCGCTGCGGCGGTTGGGCTTCTTGTCTATCCGCAAGTCTCCGGCATCGAACATTTTGAACCGCGCGCGCGCGGTCTGATGCAGATGACCGGAACCGACGGCTATATCGGCAATGTAGTGAACTGGTTGCGAAAGAACTTCTGACCGGATGCCGGCATGGTGCGGCAGCCATGTCCGGTAGACGGAACGAGCAAACGACGAATTGAATGAAACCCGGGCGCGCGGCGTCCAAATATGTGAGGCCAAAAATGTCTATTAATCTGAAGGCGCCCGAGCTCAGAGAACTCAAGCCCCGCATCATGGTTTGCGGCGTCGGCGGCGCCGGCGGCAATGCGGTCAACAACATGATCGTGTCCGGGCTGACGGGCGTCGATTTCATCGTCGCCAATACGGACGCCCAGGCGCTGACTGCCTCGCGCGCCGAGCGCATCATCCAGATGGGCCTGCAGGTGACCGAAGGTCTCGGCGCCGGCTCGCATCCGGAAGTCGGCCGCGCCGCGGCTGAGGAAGCGCTCGAGGAAATCCGCGATCATCTGGCCGGTGCGCATATGGTGTTCGTCACCGGCGGCATGGGCGGCGGCACCGGAACCGGTGCGGCGCCGGTGATCGCGCGCTGCGCCCGCGAGATGGGCATTCTCACGGTCGGTGTCGTCACCAAGCCGTTCCAGTTCGAAGGCGTGCGGCGCATGCGCACCGCCGAGACCGGCATCACCGACCTGCAGAATGCGGTCGATACGCTGATCGTGATTCCCAACCAGAATCTGTTCCGCGTCGCCAACGAGCGCACCACCTTCGCCGATGCTTTCGCGATGGCTGACCAGGTGCTTTATTCCGGCGTCGCCTGCATTACCGATCTGATGGTCAAGGAAGGCCTGATCAACCTCGACTTCGCCGACGTGCGCGCCGTGATGCGCGACATGGGCAAGGCGATGATGGGCACGGGCGAAGCCTCCGGCGAGAAGCGCGCCATTCACGCGGCGGAAGCGGCGATCTCCAATCCGCTGCTTGACGAGACGTCGATGCGCGGCGCGCGCGGCCTGCTGATCTCGATCACCGGCGGCAACGACCTGACGCTCTATGAAGTGGACGAAGCGGCCAGTCGCATCCGCCAGGAAGTCGATGAGGACGCCAACATCATCCTCGGCGCGACCTTCGACGAATCGCTCGACGGCATCGTCCGCGTTTCGGTGGTGGCCACCGGCATCGACCAGCCGGCGAACGTCAACGAATTGAACGCTGCCGAAGCGCGCATCGCCGAAGTGGCGCAGAAGCTGCGCGCCCAGTCGGCGCCGCGCGCCGCGGCCCCCGCTGCGCCGCAGATGATGCAGCACCCGGTCGAGATTACGACCTATGCCGCGCCGCTTGAGGACGCGCCGCAGGCTCCAGTGCAGCAATATTATGCGCCTGCTCCGCAGGCTGCGCCGGTTCAGCATGCACCGACGCCGCAGATGATCCACGCCCAGCAGCAGGAAGTGGCGCTTGAAGCCTTGCGCCACCGCGCCGCGGCGGTTCTGGCCGAACGGGCCGCGATCACCTCCGCGCCACAGGCGGAACAGCCGGCGCCGGCTTTCATTCCGCCGGTGGCCGTGCGCCCGACCCGCATGCCGCGTGTCGAAGAACTGCCGCAACCTGTGCAGGACCAGATCCGCGCCCAGCGTGGCGACGCAGCCGGCCAGCAAGGCGGCTTCGAAACGCGCCGTCGCGGTCTGCTCGAGCGGATCGCCGCCTTCGGTCTTAACCGCTCCGAAGAGCCTGCCGCGCCGCAGCAGCTCCAAGCTGCGCCGCCGGCGCGCCAGCCGGCGCCTCCGTCGCCGGTGTCCCTGGCTCCGGCCGCGCCGCGCCAGGCTTCGGGGGTCCATCCTTCGGGCGTGCATGCCGAATACGCCAAACGGGCGCCGGCTGCTCCGGCTCCCGTGCGCGCGCCGCAAGCCCAGCTCGACATGCACGGCCGAATCGCTCCGCAGCCGCGTCAAAGCGAAGACGACCAGTTCGAAATCCCGGCGTTTTTGCGACGCCAGGCGAACTGAAAAAAGGCGCTTGAAACTTGGTTATCAACACCCTGCGCTCTCGTGGCGCAGGGTTTTATCTATTTGATATAAATGGAATAATTTTGTCATTCACGGACCCTCCGCCGGAATGGTTTCTTTGTAACAGACCGTAAGAAAGCGTGATTTTGCTGCAAGTGCGTGCACGCGTATTCTGAATCAAGAAGTTAGCGCGGTGATTTGTTTTTCGCCGAATGCAACTTCTGGGGTGCCGCCTGCACGACTGTTTCGACGAACCAAAGACAAGGGCCAAAAACAGGGCGTTGTCTTTCGATCATTACAGCGGTGTTCGCCATCTTGGTCGCGTTTTGGCCGGAGGCAACGGTAGCTTGAGTTTGGACTGGGCCCGGGAGTGGGGGGTCCTTCGGGGGTAGCGGGCATTTATGGTTTATTCTCGACAGACGACTTTACGCGAAAGCGTCACGTTTCGTGGCGTCGGCGTTCACTCCAATTCTCCGGTATGCATGGTTCTGCAGCCGGCCGAAGCTGATTCCGGTATCGTTTTCATCCGCCGGTTCGAGGATGGCTCGGAAAAGGCTATTCCCGCCATCTGGTCCAGCGTTTGCCGGACCGAGCTGTGTACGGTGATCGGCGAAGGCGACGTCTCCACCATCGAACATCTGCTGTCGGCATTATCTGGCCTTGGGGTCGACAATGTGACGATCGAGATCGATGGGCCGGAAGTTCCAATCATGGATGGGTCGGCTGCTGATTTCGTCGAGGGGATTGATCTAGCTGGCATTGTGGATCTCGATGCGCCGCGCTCCTACCTCAGAATCCTGAAGCCGGTCCGTGTCGAGCACGGCCGCATGTTTTCCGAGCTGCGCCCGTCGAATCAGGGGTTCCGTCTCGAAGTCGAGATTGATTTCACCCAGGCGGTCGTGGGCCGCCAGAAAGCGGTCACCGAGCTCAGTGCTGCTGGTTTTCGCCGCGATATCGCGCGGGCCCGGACGTTCGGCTTTCTCCGCGACGTGGAACGGTTGTGGAAGGCCGGCTTCGCGCTTGGGGCGTCGCTGGAAAATTCGGTCGCTCTCGAAGACGATCGCATCCTCAATCCGGAAGGCCTGCGTTTCGTCGATGAATTCGTCCGTCACAAGACGCTCGACGCCATCGGCGATCTGGCGCTGGCGGGAAGCCCGATTCTTGGCACTTACCGTTCCTATTGCGGCGGCCATCGTATGAATGTAGCGGTGCTCGAGGCTCTTTTCGCCGATCCCAACGCCTATGAGATCGTTGAAGCGCCCCGGCGTCGCCGCAGCGGCGCGATGGAAGCGGTTCTGGCGGCAGCGCCGGCTTTCGCAGCCGACCATTCGTGATCGGCAAGTTCGGCCATTGCGCGTGGTCACTTGTGTGACCTCGCGGGAACAGTTTCGGAATGCTTGCGCAAAGCGCCACCGCATCGGTTCTCGGGCTGACTTTAGCCTTATTTACCTTGTCACTAGGGGCGCAGCAGGCCTGTGGCGTTCGTCGTTATTTTAAGGTAAAAGCTGCGTGAATTCCGGATCGTCCAGGCAGCGCCTATTGGGGGGCTGCCGTGGGACGCCCCGGCAGGACGAAGTTTCGATCATCCCATTTGCAGAGTTTTTCCCAATGATGCGTGTCGAGCACCAGTCTCCCCAGTTCTCCGCCGGACAAATGGCGGTCAAGCCGGGGTTTTGCCTGCGGTTCCTCGCACTTGGTCTTTTGTTGCTGCCGACTGCCGGTTGCTCGACGATCGAATCATTCAATCCGTTCGGCGGCGAAAAATACGAAACCAAAATCCTGGCTGAAGAGCCGGCGGAAGACATTTACGATCAGGGCCTGGTGCGTCTGCAGAAGCGCGACCATGACGGCGCGGCGAAGAAATTCGGGGAACTCGAAAAGCAGTTTCCGTTTTCGCAATGGTCCCGCAAGGGCCTCATCATGATCGCCTATTCCAATTATGAAGGCCAGAAATACGACGAGTCGATCTCCGCGGCGAAGCGCTATGTCGGCCTGTATCCGTCGACGCCCGAGACGCCCTATGCGTATTATCTCGCTGGCATGTCGATGTATAATCAGATCCCCGACATCACCCGCGACCAGGAGCGGGCGGAAGAAGCGGTGAAGATTTTCTCGCAACTGATCGAGAAATTCCCGAAGTCCGAATATGCCGAAGAAGCCAAGTATAAAATGCAGGTCGCCCGCGACCAGCTTGCCGGCAAGGAAATGTCGGTCGGCCGCTTCTATCTTGGCCGCAAGAACTATACGGCCGCGATCAACCGGTTCCGCGAAGTGCTCGGCAAATACCAGACGACGCGCCATGCGGAAGAAGCGCTTTATCGCCTGACGGAAGCCTATCTGGCGCTTGGAATCACCAATGAAGCGCAGACGGCGGCGGCGGTGCTCGGGCACAATTTCCCCGATGGCCAATGGTATAAAGACGCCTATACGCTGCTCGCCGGCGGCGGCCTGAGCCCTGAAGAAAGCCAGGGTTCGTGGATTTCGCGGTTGTTCCGCCGCGCCTGAGGAAATGCCGGTGGGCTCGCGTCATACCGTGCAGAAATCAGTCCACCTTGACACGAAAATGATCTAAGCGTGGGGTGTTGACCCCATGCTGATTCAACTCTCCATTCGCGACATCGTTCTGATCGACAAGCTCGATCTCGCGCCCGGCGCGGGATTGACCGTGCTGACCGGTGAGACCGGCGCCGGCAAATCGATTCTGCTCGACGCCTTTGCCTTGGCGCTGGGTGGGCGCGGCGACGGCTCGCTGGTGCGGCAGAACCAGACGCAGGGGCAGGTGACGGCGGCGTTCGAGCTCGCGCCCGGCCATCCCGCCCTGGCGGTGGCGAAATTCCATGAAATCGACGTCGACGGCGAATTGATCCTGCGCCGCATCCAGTTCGCCGACGGGCGCACCCGCGCTTATGTCAACGATCAGGCGGTCAGCGCGCAGACGGCGCGGGCGATCGGCGCGGCGCTGGTGGAAATCCACGGTCAGCACGACGACCGGGCGCTGGTCGATCCGGCCATGCATCGGGCATTGATCGACGCCTATGGCGGGCTGGAGAAAAAGGTCGCGGAGGTGCGCGTCGCCCACGCGCGTGTGCGCACCACCCAGGCCGAACTCGCTGAGGAAGAGGGGCGAATCGAACGCGCCCGCAAGGAAGCCGATTTTCTGCGCCACGCCCATGACGAACTGCGCAAGCTGGCGCCCCAGGCCAATGAGGAGCAGGAGCTCGCCGTGCGGCGCACGGGGATGATGCAGGCCGAGAAAGTGACGACGGAATTGCGCGAGGCGCACGACTTGCTGCAGGGCAATGATTCGCCCGCCTCGGCGCTGTCGTCGGCGTTGCGGCGGCTGGAACGCCGGGCGCCGCAGGCGCCGGCCTTGATCGAGCCGTCGCTGAAGGCGCTCGATGTCGCCCTGAATGCCATCGAAATTGCGGCGCAGACGGTCGAATCGGCACTGCGATCCTGTGAGTTCGATCCGCGCGATCTGGAACGTTCCGAGGAGCGGCTGTTCGCCCTGCGCGCTGCCGCACGCAAATATGCGACGCCGGTCGACCATCTCGCCGCGCTTGCCGAACAATATCGCGCCGACCTGGCAGCGCTCGATGCCGGCGAGGCCAATCTGGTACGCCTCGGCAAAGCCCTCGCCGAGGCACGCAAGACCTATGAGACGGCGGCCGCCGGCCTCTCGGCGGCACGGCGCAAGGCCGCCGCTCAACTCGACAAGGCGGTGAATGCCGAATTGCCGCCGCTGAAGCTGGACCAGGCGCGCTTCACCACTTCGATCGAGAGCGAATCTACCGGCGGCGCCGACGGCATCGACCGGGTTGAATTCTGGGTGCAAACCAATCCGGGCACGCGGCCGGGGCCGCTTATCAAGGTCGCCTCGGGCGGCGAGCTTGCCCGCTTCATGCTGGCGCTGAAAGTGGTGCTCGCCGACCGCGGTTCGGCCCCCACTCTGGTGTTCGACGAAATCGATACCGGCGTGGGCGGGGCAGTGGCCGACGCCATCGGCCATCGCCTGGCGCGGCTGGCCTCGAAAGTCCAGGTTCTGGCCGTGACCCACGCGCCGCAGGTGGCGGCGCGTGCCGGCGGCCATATGCGCATCGCCAAGGCCGCCGCCGACAAGGGCAAAAGGGTCGCCACAAGGGTCGATGCGCTGGATGACGGCGAGCGGCGCGAGGAAATCGCCCGCATGCTGGCCGGCGCGACCATTACCGAGGAGGCGCGCGCCGCCGCCCGCAGGTTGATCGAAAGCGCGAAGTAGAGAGCATGCGGCCTAAGCTCTTCACCAGAGCGAGTTGGCGCGCTATTTCTTGGCGATGAAAAAGCCCACACCGACCGCTGACCTTTCGCCCGCTCGGGCTCGCCGGGAATTGAAGCGGCTGGCGAAGGAAATCGCCGCCCACGACATTGCCTATCACCAGAACGACGCGCCGATGGTCTCCGACGCGGAGTACGATACGCTGCGCCGGCAGCTTGAGGCGCTTGAGGCGGCGTATCCGGATCTTGCCGATGCGGAGAAGGTGTCGAAGAGCGTCGGCGCCGCGCCGTCGGAAAAATTCGCCAAGGTGCGCCACGTGGTGCCGATGCTGTCGCTCGGCAATATATTCGAGGACGAAGAAGCAGCGGAATTCATCGCCCGCGTGCGCCGCTTTCTCGGCCTTGCCGCCGATGCGCCGCTGGAATTGACTGCGGAGCCCAAGATTGACGGGCTGTCCTGTTCGCTACGTTACGAACACGGCAAGCTGGTGCAGGCGGCAACGCGTGGCGACGGGTTCGAAGGCGAGGACGTCACCGCCAATGTGCGCACGATCCATGAAATTCCGCATGACCTGAAAGGCCACAACGCGCCTGACGTTCTGGAAGTGCGCGGCGAGATTTACATGACGCGCAAGGACTTCGCCGACATGAACGTGCGGCAGGAAGCCGAGGGCGAAAAAGTCTTCGCCAATCCGCGCAATGCGGCGGCGGGCTCGCTGCGCCAGCTCGATTCGACGATCACTGCCAAGCGGCCGTTGCATTTCTTCGCCTACGCCTGGGGTGATGTGAGCGCGCTGCCGGCGAAGACGCAGACGGGCATGGTGGCTGCGTTCAAACGCTTCGGGCTGCCGGTGAACGAGCTGACGACGCTCTGTCATTCCGCCGACGATCTGCTGGCCTTCTATCGCAAGATCGAAGTGCAGCGCGCCTC